>NZ_JBYCKY010000457.1:0-38293 GCF_057473605.1 Mycobacterium sp. TH-M82
CAAGCATGTGCGACTGGTTCAGGATCTGTTGGCCGACCCGGTTACTGCCGGTCAGGCGGTGAGCCAGGACGGCAAGGCATGGTATCTGCCGGTCGGGATAGCGGGCACGCTCGGCGATCCCCGAGCGGCCGAATCCGTCCAAGCGGTGCGCGCTATCGCCGCCAATTCGTTTAGCGGTACCTCCACGACCGTCCGCGTAACCGGCCCTCCCGCGACGTTCAGCGATCAAATTGACTCGGCTGAGCAGGATTTGATTGTCGTCTCCGTCGTGACCGCGGGGCTGATCGCGCTGATTTTGCTGGTCATCTACAGGTCATTGTTTACCGCGTTGCTGCCACTGTTGGTTATCGGCGTCAGTCTGGGGGTAGGGCGTGGAGTGCTCTCGGGGCTGGGCGAAGCGGGAATGCCGGTATCGCAATTCACCATCGCGTTCATGACGGCGATTCTGTTGGGTGCCGGCACCGATTATTCGGTGTTTTTGATCAGCCGGTACCACGAGCAACGCCGCCAGGAGGTCTCGGCCGACCTCGCGGTGATCAATGCAACCGCCACCATCGGACGCGTGATCCTGGCCTCCGCGGCCACTGTGGCGTTTGCATTTTTAGCCATGGTGTTTGCAAAACTGAGCGTTTTTGGCGCGCTGGGCCCAGCGTGCGCGATCGCCGTCTTCGTCGGAGTCGCGGCCACCGTGACGTTGTTCCCACCGGTTTTGGCGCTGGCCGCTCAACACGGCATCGGCGAGCCCAAAGCCGACCGCACACGCCGCTACTGGAATTGGATCGCGGTGGCCGTAGTCCGCCGGCCCGGCCCATTGCTGGCCGCCAGCCTGGCTCTCGTGTTAGGGCTAGCGGCTGTGGCGCTGACCATGCGCATGAGCTACGACGACCGCCAAGGCCAGCCGCCCTCGACCGCCAGCAACGAGGGTTATCACCTGCTGGACAGACACTTTCGCAAAGATATTGTCATCACGCAGTTCATGGTCGTCGAATCACCGACCGATATGCGCACCGGTAAGGGCCTGGCCGACCTTGACGAAATGGCGTCTCGCGTGTCGCAATTGCCGGGTGTCACCAAAGTTTCCGGCGTCACCCGGCCCACCGGTGCGCGACTGGACCAGGCGCAGCTTTCTTGGCAGAACGGCCAGATCGGGACCAAGATGGCCGATGCCGTCGCCAAAGGAGACGCCCACAAGACCGATCTCACCAAACTCACCGGTGGCGCCGACCAACTCGCGGGCGGCTTGGCGCAACTTGACACTACCCTTCGCGCGGCGTTGACTCCGCTGACCGGGATCCTCAGCCAAGCCCAGTCCAGTGGGGCACAATTTCAGCGCTTTCGCCCGCTGCTGCAGCAGCTTTCGGCTACCACACCGACCATCGACCAAGCTATCCGAAGCGGGCCCGGCTTACGCCAAGAAGCTCAACAAGCCCAGAATGCGATCGCCACCATCGACCCGTTGGTTAATGCGCTCAATACATCCCCTTGGTGTGCCACCACACCCGAGTGTGCCCAGATCCGCGACCAGGTACGGATTCTAGTGACCTTGCGCGATGGCGGCTTTTTCAACCAGCTCGCCAACCTCGGCGACATGTACCAGCCGGGCGGCGATACGGCGGGGGGCACTATGGCAGACCTGCAGAACACGGTCACCTCGCTGAACAACGCGTTCGGAGCGCTCGGCGACCCCGCCGACATGGCCGGCAACATCCGCCGCCTCCAAAACGGCATCAGCCAGCTCGCGTCGGGCGCACAAGCCCTAGCTACTGGTGTGCACACCCTCGCCGACAGCAACATCGAAATGTTGTCCGGCATGGGTCAGATCGCCACGCAGCTACAGAATTCCGCGCGGTCTAGCGCCGGTTCGGACAACTCTAGCGGCTTTTACCTGCCCGCTAACGCCTTCGAGAATCGCCAGTTCTCCGATGTGGCGAAGCACTTTCTGTCTGCTGACGGCAAGACCGCGCGCTTTGCCATCGAATCCAGTTACAACCCCTACAGCAGCGAAGCGATGAATCTCGCGCAGAAGATCACCCGCGTTGCTGATGCCGCACGCCCTAACACCTCGCTGGCCAACGCACGGATTTCGATGGCCGGCTTCCCCGCCGTCAATTCCGATATCCAGCGCTTGCTGTCGGCCGACTTTCACCTACTGGCTTTCGCCACGCTCGTCATCGTCGGTTTGATCCTCGTCGTTCTGCTACGCGCCTTGGTGGCCCCGCTCTATCTGCTCGGTACAGTGGTACTCAACTACGGGGCCGCACTGGGCATCGGCACACTCGTCTTCCAATACGGCCTAGGCAAGGAAATCGCATGGCCCGTACCGCTTTTAGCGTTCATCATCTTGGTCGCGGTGGGCGCCGATTACAACATGCTGCTAATCTCGCGGTTACGCGAGGAATCTGCTCACAACGTTCGCGTCGGCGTGCTGCGCACGGTCGCGAACACCGGCTCAGTCATCACTTCGGCCGGGCTTATCTTCGCGGCCAGCATGTTCGGCCTTATGGTCGGTTCGGTCGCGATCATGATCCAAGCCGGACTCATCATCGGCTGCGGCCTACTCTTGGACACCTTCGTGGTCCGCACTCTCACGGTTCCCGCGATCGCCACATTGCTCGGTGAGGTCAGCTGGTGGCCTCAACGGAAGTCCTTGGCCCCACGCGGTAGAGCACGCTGACGATGACCTGTCACCCAAGGGACTGCATAGCGTGACCGGCGTGGACTTCGTCCGGTTCGACGAGCGAATCGCCGAGCAGATGCTCGGTGCGGCGGCGACTGCGGGTGGGCTGTCGACCTACCTGAACTTGCGCCATACCCAGCTAACCGCGGGACGATTAGTTGCCGAAATGGATGCCCGCGAGGACCTGCTTACACCGTTTGGGAATCTCCACGGCGGTTGTCTGTCCGCCATGGTTGACCACTGCCTCGGGGTGGTGTTCTATCCGGTCATGCCTGCAGGATGTTGCGTCGCCACAACAGAATTCAAGGTGAATTTGGTTCGACCTGTCTCGGGCGGAGTGTGCGTCGCCGTCGCTAACATCATTTCGTTGGGCAAGCGCAGCGGTGTAGCACGTATCGATATCACCAACAGCGGGATGCTTGTGTGCGCCGCTCAAGGCACCATTACCGTCATGCCGCCGAAAGAAACCAGGCAATGACTAAGGCCGTACATGCCTCTCATTAGGGGGCGTTCCGCCCGAGGGAAACGAACTACATGACCATTACTCAGGAGCGCATCCGCACGCGCGACGGCATCACCCTCGTGGCGGATTGTTACACGCACGCCACGACTGGTCCTGTGGTGTTGCTCCTCCATGGCGGCGGCCAAAACCGCCACGCCTGGGCCACCAGCGCGCGTCGCCTCCACGCCCATGGCTACACCGTCATCGCGTACGACACCCGCGGCCATGGCGACAGCGACTGGGACCCAAGCGGACAGTACGACGTCGAAAAGTTCGTATCCGATCTGCTCTCGGTACGAGACCACGTCAGCCCCGACGGTCCCCCCGCCGTCGTTGGCGCGTCGCTGGGCGGGCTGATCATCCTCGCTACCCACCAGCTGGCCTCACCCGACCTCTGGGCAGCCGTTGTCCTGGTCGACATCACCCCGCGAATGGAATTTGATGGGGCCCATCGCATCGTGTCATTTATGGCCGCACACCCCGACGGATTCCGCACGCTCGGTGATGCCGCCGATGTCATCGCCGAATACAACCCACGCCGCGCGCGACCCGAAAATCTCGATGGCCTGCACAAAGTTCTGCGCCAACGGAGCGACGGCCGATGGATCTGGCGCTGGGACCCCGCCTTCATCAGCTCCAACTTCGATGTCCTGCAAGGCAATCTCATGACCGGAAGCGAGGCATTCGACACCATCAGCGGATTTCTCGCCGAAGGAGCACGTCGAATCACGGCCCCAACGCTGCTCGTGCGCGGCGCACTTTCAGACGTCGTCTCCCAGGACACCGTCAACGAATTCCTCCAGCTCGTCCCGCACGCCGAAGCGACGGACGTCACCGGGACCGGTCATATGGTTGCCGGCGACAACAACGACGCGTTCACCGGCGCTGTCACCGACTTCCTCGACCGCACAATGGGGATGGCATGAGGATCCAAGCGTTGGACGCGACCCGCACTGCTATTGATCCTCGTTGAATTCGACGAATCCGGCCGCCATTACGACTAAGAGCCCTAGATGGTTCCCTACGTCCTGCATGTAGCGAATTACGTATTATCCGAGTCGTCCTCTTCGGCAGAAAGGTCGTGCCGAACCGCTCGGACTCGGCCCCGAGGCAGACACGCCATGTAGCCGTGCCGTTTGCCATAGAGTTCCCACGCGGTCGCTGCCGCGTCTGGGGGGACATCGATGCGGTGTCCACCGGAGAACCCGAGATGGAGCGACCCGTCATCATCGAACCAGGCCCGCGTGCATACCGCTCCGGCCAGGTCCAACAACGTCCGCTCTTCAGGCGAAAGGTGGGCAGGGTCGATCAACACCTCTTCCTCGGGCCAGGCTCCTACTGCAGGAAGCGTCAACCGCATCGGCCGGGAGATTACGAGCTCGCTGTAATCGTCGAGGTCGAGTACCAGGCCTTCTTTCAGTGAGACTCGCTGGACAGTGCACTGCTCGATCCATTGTGTGTGCATAGCCGCTCCCTTCGACACGTCAGCGGAGCCACACTTATAATACTGATCGTATCGCAGCGATACGATCGGTATCGCTATAGGTTGCCAGCACCCTCCCATGCATCCAGAACACGCCGTGTAGCTCTGTTGATGCACTTGCGTGTCTGCTCCGCTGTCGCCCGGCCGCCGACGAAGGCCATCAGGTTGGCCAGCCAGATATCAGCGATGAGGCTGGCAATCTGTCGCTCGTAGATTCCTTCCGTGCCGCCACTGAGTGCCCGTGCCAGCATGCTTTCGATCAGGTCGGCGGCATGTTGCGCCCCCAGAGCTTCATCGGTGTCAGCAATAATGAATGCGCGCATCACGGCCTCGGTGAGCTTCGCATTTTGCTGCCATTCGTCGTGAAGTCGGCGAGTCAAGGATTCCACTCGCCGAATCGGGGATGCCGCACACGTGCTCCAGTCGCGTTCTTGATCCAGCCGCACAAATTCACGGGCGAGTAGCGTCACCAACAGGTGGGTCTTCGACGTGAAATGGTCACACACCGACCCGACCGTGACGCCGGCCTGCTTGGCGACCGATTTGAAGTGGACCGCCTTGAAGCCGCCCAACGTTGCGACCACCTGGGTGGCATCGAGGATTGCTGCGTTGCTCGCGGTGTGCCTCCCAGGGCGTGACATCGCGGCCTCTGACTCAGCCAACAAGACACACACACCTCTCCTCGAGGATGGACCTAGCAACCTGAGGCTTGCGACGTGCCATTTTCCAGTGGAACGCCGGCAACCGGGACAGCGCCGTGAACGGCAGGCGCGAGCGCACTGTCTGGCGAGGGATTTAGCGGGCGCCTGGGGCCGCGGCTGCTCGCGAATATTCGTGGGGCAGCCGCTATTTCCCATGCAATCCGCGTCACCTGCCACGGTCCCCGACATCGCGACACCAGCAATAGATCCCCTAGTACTGTTGGTTTCGCTACGCTACTGTTCGTACAGTAACTCAGGAAGCAGCCTGGAATGTCGGATTGACGAAGGCGATGTCATGCCCTCCGCAAATACTGGCTCGTTAAGGGACCGGCGCCGCGCCGAGCTGTTCTCGCAGATCCAGGGCACCGCACACCAACTTTTTGCCGAACGTGGATTTGCTGCCGTGACCACCGAGGACATCGCTGCCGCTGCGGGGATATCCATCAGTACTTACTTCCGCTACGCGCCTACGAAGGAAGATTTGCTAATCGCGCCGTTGCGGCAAACGGTCGCCGAAATCGTTGCGGCCTACGGCGCTCAGCCATCGGACCAATCGGCAGCCGACGCGCTGATCGCGTTGTTTGCCGAAACCGCCTGGGACAAAACCAATCCGAACCCGCACTACTGGCAACAAGCCATGCTGACCGCCCCCCACCTACTGAGCGAACCGGCGCTGATCAGCGACAACGATGACCGCAAGTTCATCGAGCTCGTCGCTACAAGGATGGGCATCGATGCGGGATCCGACATCCGTCCCTCGCTGCTGGTCCACACGGGGTTGGCCACCGCACAATTCATACTTCGGCGCTGGCTGAGCGCAGACATTAAGACACATCCACCGCTGCACGTTCAGTTGGAACAGGCCTTGAGAATTACGCTGGCAGGATTCGACTAGGGCAGACTACTTTGAACCCCGGGGCATACGGTTGGCCAGGCAGACGGAATCTGATCCCGTCACAATCTTTGCCTGGGGCCCCACGGACACCGCTCGCCACGACCGCCCGCAGGGCGGCAACCAACTAGCCCAGCGACCCAACACGCTCACCCGATTAAACGAACCCAGCAAAGCCATAATCGCGATTAAAGAGCGCGACGTATCGCTAGTGTGAACGCTATGCCGAGCGCAATCGATGACACCCTTACCACCTGCGCCAACACGCACAATGAATAGGGAACTGCCCCCGGCGCGCGACTTCCTGGTCTCAGGCGGGTTCGGTGGCGCGGCAGCACTAGTCGCCGTACTCATCTTGGCCCTGATCGCGGTGGTGGCGCTGCGCCAGGCTGCCAAAAGGTTCCGCCTGCTATCCGAACAGCGGGAACGCCACCACCAGGAGCTTCGGGACGACGAACGGCACGCGGCGGCGATCAAGGAATGCCGTGAGCGCCTGGCGTGGGTCGTGGACAAAGGCAGCATGGAGCCGGCCGCGGCCGCGGATGCCACCGTGGGATTCGGGCCAGAGCTGGCGCTGACGGTTCTACAAGGCCTGCTCAGTGAGGCACGCCAGCTCGAAGACGCCACCTTGGCGGCCGCCGCAGCGGTGCAGCTCAAGCAATTCTCGCGGGTGCTGGCTCAACAAGGCAGCGCACTGCTGGCAACCGCCGACGCCGCGGCACCCGCGGCCGCCACTGGCGCTGACGAACCATCCAGCCCTGAGCCGGATCACCCACCGCTTGAGGTTGCCGCAGATGAAACGCCCAGCGCTTCACGCCAGCAGGCCAGCACGGGCGGCAGAAGGCGGCGCCGATGACCACGTTGCAGCAACACATCGAGGACCTCGATATCGAGGAGTGGGCCGCGTTGACCAAACGCGCTGCCATGGCCGCGGTGGCCGCCGCTGAACAGCTCGGGATACCCGCGTCCGAAGAGCTCGCCAGGGTCGCGGCGATGAGTGAACGTGAGCTCGTCGACCACCGCAACCGCTTCGGCTCGAGCCCCAAGCGCCTGTCCCCGCTGATGCGGCTCGTCCAAGCAGACCAGCTACGCGTCTCGGCCGAGCGTCAGGCCCGCCAAGCCGAGCAGGACAAGCAGGATGCTGATGCGGCCGCGCAGATGGCCCGAGATGAAGCTGCGCAGTCCGCCCGTGTGGCTCAGGACGCCCGGGAACGCGTGCGCGCAATCCAAGCTGAGGCCGCACGCAAGGACGCAGAGCGCGCCGATCAACGGCTGGGCGAACAGCAGGCCTTGCAGCAGTTGCGCGGCGAACTCGAACAAGCACACGCCGACCACGCCAGCGAATTAGCCGCAGCACACGAACGGACCCGCGCCGCAGAAGCACGCGCACAACAACGCGCTACCGAACGCGCCACCGAACGCGCGAGCACCCAACAAGCCCTCGAGGAGCTCCGCGGCCAACTCGAGCAGGCACACGCCGACCACGCCAGCGAACTGGCCGCAGCACACGAACGGACCCGCGCCGCAGAAGCACGCGCACAACAACGCGCCACCGAACGCGCCACCGAACGCGCAAGCACCCAACAAGCCCTCGAGGAGCTCCGCGGCCAACTCGAACGTGCCCAGGCCGACCACGCCACGGAGTTGGCCGCAGCACGCGGTCAGGCCGAGGGGCAGGTAGCGGCGGCCCGCCAAGCCGCTGATGAGCGGATCGCGCAGGCGCTCGCGGACGCCGAGGCTGCGACAGCTCAGGCGCAGGCAGACGTTGAGCGCATCGGCGCGGAGGCGGAGTCGCGGGTGGCCGCGGCGCATGAGCATGCCGAGCGGCAGGTCGCGGCGGCCCGCCAAGCCGCCGACGAACGAGTCGCGCGGGCACGAGCGGACGCCCAGGCGGCTGTTCTCGCGGAACCGGGACAGCTGGGGCTTGCCTTGAGCGTCCCTATTCCGACAGCGGAGCTGCGGGCGCACACAGGGCCGATCGAAGAGGCGTTGGCCGCGGTCCGCGAGATCGACTATCTGCTCGAAGCCGGTGTGGCCGACCAGCAAGCGCGTCAACCGTGGGACATTGAGCGAGTGCGCGTCTTGGTGCACACAGTCGCGCAGCAAGCCTGGGATTTGGCTCAGCAGTTGCGCGGTCTGCCGGCGCGGTACAGCGCTGCACCGCAGGTGCAGGCCGCCGACAGCTACGCCAGCGCTGCAGCCAGTGTCTATAGCGCGTTCCTGCAGCGCATTGCTGCCGCTAACGAGCGCCTGGCCAGCCGCGGTGACAGCCGTGATTCCGATGTCGTGGACGTGGTCGCTGCCATGTTGGACGACCACCCGTGGCGAACCGCCGGCTAACAGGTCGTAGCGGGAGCCGCCTTCAGCAACGAGCTGCCCACGTGGGCGAGCAGTCGCCGGCGCCGCATAACACGCAGGTGGGGCGGCCACCTTGTATCGGTGACCGCCCCACCTGTCTGTGTTGGAGCTAGTTGCGCCGGGTCAGACCCACTTGGCGGCTTCGTTCTGGTCGTAGTTCATCATGTTCATCGTGTTCTGCTCGTGGATCTCGACCAGGTTGTTGTGGCGCTGAGCGAGCTCCTCTTGCGCCTGGTTCCACTGGCTCAGCCACTGGTTGGCGGTCTGACCGGTGTCGCCTTGCCAGTTGGCGGCCAAGGCGGCCTGCTCGGTGCCGATGGTGGAACCGATCGA
This sequence comes from Mycobacterium sp. TH-M82, assembly GCF_057473605.1. NCBI lineage: Bacteria > Bacillati > Actinomycetota > Actinomycetes > Mycobacteriales > Mycobacteriaceae > Mycobacterium > Mycobacterium sp. TH-M82. The sequence goes on from NZ_JBYCKY010000457.1 coordinate 8,947, forward strand.
GCGCAGAGATGCGTTGTGGGTCCGCATCTCGCCGACGTGCGCGAGCATCGCCGGGTACTGGTAAGTGATTTGGCTCATGAGATGTACCTTTCGCTTCGTCTAGTGGATGTGTAGCCGGGGTTACCCCCGGGCTGCTACATGACGTATTCGCCGGCCGCGTTGGAGTCGGCGGTGGTGTAGGTGGTCGCGCCTTCGTGCACGTTCTGCTCGGCGATGGCCAGCAGCGCGTTGACCTTGTTGGCGCTTTCGACGAAGCGGGCGTGAGCCGCTTGGAAGGCCATCGCCGAGTCGCCCTTGTGGAAGGCCTGGGCGGCCTGGGCGGATTGCTCAGCGGCGGCCAGGGTGCTCTTGTAGATGGCCACGTTCTGACCGAAGCTGTTTCCGGCAGAGACCATGGCTGGAACGTTGGTGTCAAGCAGTCCCATTGTCGGTGTCCTTTCTTGGCGTACCGATGTTGATTTTTCGGTGGTAGTTGGGCTTGTCGTGAGTTGATGCGATCCGCAGTGCGTGGGTGAAGGCGTCCTAGCGGGTCATTGCGTACGCCTCCTTTTCGCTGTCGGCGTCCTCGTCGACAGCGTCGTCGGCGTAGGTGTTGACCCGTTGACCGCGGGCTCGGGTGTTGTGGACGCCGCCGCCCATCATGCCGCCGCCAGCACCACTGCCGCTGGAGCCGGCGGCGCCGGGGAGTCCGGTGGCAACAGGGGTGATGGCACGCGCGCCATTGGCCAGCGACGAGGTGGTGCTTGGCGCCGCACCCCAGGTGGAGGGCATCAACGGTCTGCTGGGCCCGCTGCCGAATGCACCGCCGGCCAGGCTGGTCATCCCGGCAGGGTTGAACCCTGCGAGGGCACCCGTGCCGGCGAAGCCGACCGGCACCGACTGCTGTCCCAGGGAGCTGCCCCCTCCGCTGAATTGGCCCAGCAAGCTGCTCAATTGCTGGGGTGCCTGCAACAGTTGTTGGGGGGCTTGGGTCAGCAGTTGTCCGGGGCCTTGGGTGAGCCCCTGGGCGGCTTGCGGGCCGATGGATGCGGCTTGCTGCAGGAAGCTGCCGGCCATGTTTTGGGTCAGCCCCTGCTCGGCGGTGCCGTCTTGGTTGCCGACCCCTTGTGCTTGATTTTGCGCCGGTGGCAGTTTGTCCGTGACCGATGCCGGGCTGCTCGCGGCTTTGCCGGCGAGCAGCTTGTCACTGGCAATATCGGAGCCGGTTGCCGCGCCGCCACCGGTGGTGCCACACCCGGCGGTATGGAATCCCGCTGTGACGGCGGTCGCCAAACCGGCTTCCCCGGTACCGACGCTCAAGGTGACCGGAGACATCGGGGTGGGGGGTATGGAGGTTGCGGCGGCGCTCGAGGCGCCATCCCAGGTGCTCATCACATCGGCGGCCAGCTGCCACATGCGCTGATAGTCGGCCTCATTGAGTCCGATCGGAATGGTGTTGACGCCCATGAAGTTGGTGCCGATCAGCACGCCGTGAACGAAGTGGTTTTCGAACAATTCCCCTAGGGTCGGCATCGCGCCGACAGCGCCCTCGTAGGCTGCTGCGATCTCGCCGTGGGATGCGGCCGTGAACGCCGCCTTGGCTGCGACGTCGGCCAGCCACAACAGCATCGGCTGGTGAGCGGCGACGAACTGGGTGGCTGCCTCGCCTTGATACTGGGATTCGACCGCCGCGATGATCCCTTCGAGTTCGGCCAGGGCCGCCATGTATTCCGCACTCAGATGCGTCCACGACGTTCCCGCGGCGGTGATTCCCGCCGCGGTCGCGCCGGCGTTGAGCAACGCCGAATGGACTTCGGGCGGCGCCGCCACCCAAATCTGGGCTAGGACCGTATCGAAGGACATGGGTGCACGCTTCGCAGATAACCGAAGTTAGACGCTGATGCCGGCGTTAGCCGCGTAGGCGCCGGCCTGGATGCCGTCGACGAGGGTGTAGCCGATACCGGATTCGCCGACGCCTTCTGAAGAGGCAGCTAGCTGGGTGTTGCCCATGCCAGCCATCGCCTGGTGCGACACGCCCTCAGCGACTAGGGATGCAGCGGTTTTCACCGACACCGCGTCTGCGCCAGGCGGCAGAATGGCCCCGGTGGCCACAGCATGGGCGGCGTTGGTGCCCAAAAGACGAGCGGTCAGTGCAGCCACCTGAGCTGAAGCGGCTGCCAGCGCTTCGGGTGTGACATCAACAAGCATGGAACAACATCCCCTCTGGTTTCACTATGTGCGATTGTTCCTGTAGTAATTGTCGCTGCCCCGCCTCAGTGCGGCCACCGACAATTCGCCTCCCCGTGGCGGTCCGGTTGAGAGCACGGTACCGCCAACACATGACAACTGCCTGTTATTGCATCAGGTGCAACTAACACGCTAACACCTCTATCGTGCACATTTAACATTCCGGTTACATTCGGTCGGGCATCGCCAACTGCGCATATCCCTCGTTTTGACCGCCGCTGGCCAGGACATAGCCGCGGCCTGGATCGAGGTCCTGGAATTTCATTCCACCGACCTTGTCGTTGACCGCTGTAGAACCCAGCATGATGCGGACGGCGTTTTGGTTGGCCAATTGACCCGGCACTGAATTGGGCGACATTTCCGCAGCAGCGGCTCCTTGGGCCCGGTGGGTCATGATCACCCGCAACCCCACCTCGTTGGCAGAGGCGAAATGGCGCAGCATCGGCTGCCAGGTCTGCACCATCCGACCTGATCCACTGGCCGGGACACCGCCGGCGGGGACGTGGTCATAAATCTGCTGCTGGGCGGGAATGGCGTCGAGGTCGTCGACGAAGAGGTAGATCAGCGCCCCTTGCAATTTCCAGGCCCGCTTTTCTTCCCAGGGCAGATCCTTCGGCGGTGTCCTGCCGTCGAGGACGTGCGCCATCTGCTCGAGGCGTTGGGCCATGGAGGCGAAGTCGGTCTCGTAGTAGTCCTCGCCCTCGATGAGCCGGGCGGTCTCTGCGCTGAGCCCAAGCCCCCTGTCGAAGACGCACACAATCGCTTGCTCGGGGCCCGAGCGGCGGGCGACCACGCTGCGTAGCAGGTGGGTGAGGAACGTCGTCTTGCCCTTCTCGTCGTCGCCGTAGACGCCCACGAGGGGGCTTCGGGTGAAGTCGTGCACCAAGGGCTGCAGGTCTCGGCCACGCAGGCCCAGGGCGAACTGCTCTCCGTCGAGCCGATCTTGACCGAGGCCGCTAACGGTGACCACTGCGGGCAGCAGTTGCGGGCACGGCACCGCGGGGTGGCCTGCGTAGTGCTGGGACACGGTGGCCACGGTTTCGCGCACCTTCTCGTCCAGGTTGTCCATGCTGGGCTGGCCGTCGAGGCGACCCACCGCGAAGCGGATGACATCACCGACACCGTTGATGCCGCGACCCAGATCGTGCTTGGGGATGCGGTCTTGCGGTCGGATCATCTCGTCGGTCTTCTGCGGCTTGATTTGGGAGTCCGACGCTTGGGAGAGTTTCAGCTCGAAGCGGGTGTTGATGTGGTTTTGCACCTCGTTGCCGAACTTCAACCAGCTAGCCGCCGAGATCAGCACATGCAGGCCTCGCCCGGCGGTGGCCAACCGTTCCACGCTCTTGAGGTGCGGGTTCTTCGGATTCAGCAGCGTGGTGTTGTCGTCGAGGAAGTTGTCCCAGCCGTCGACCACCAAGAACAGGTCGGTGGGGTAGCCGTCGTCGAGTCCTGGCTCATCGCCTTGGCTTCGGCGCCGCCGGAACTCACCGAGCGAGCCGATGTTGTACTGGTCGAAGATCCGCCGCCGGCGCGCGATGACGGCCTCGAGGTCGCCGAAGATCCGCAAGTTCAGTTCATTGCGCTCGTTGCCGCCGATCGCGCCGATATGGGGCAGGCCGTTGAGCGTCCCCACCGCGGGCCCGCCGTAGCTCATCACGTAGAACCCCACGTCGCGCGGGGAGTGGCGGGCGGCTGCGGACAAGATGAAGGTCTGCACCGCCATCGATGCTTCCTCTTTGCGCATTCCCAGGATCGACACGTTGCCGTCATCGACGCTGTAACTGAGCAGGCTGTGGGTCAGCTGGCGAGGCCGATCGATTTTGCCCAGCGGCCAGCACGGGGCCGCTGACGGTGCGGCCGCGTCGGCAGCAGCGGCCTCGGTCAGCACGGCGTCCAGCGGGATCGGCTCATCTAGCGGCGGTGACCACAGCTGCGGTGAGGGCTTACCGTAGGCGGCGGCCAGCTGCGGCCCGACGGTCAACACCAGCGACCGCGGCGGCCCCTCGATCACCGATTCGCCGGCGATTTCCTCTTCGATCACGGTGTCGGGGTCAGGCTCGACCCGACCGGCGGTGAACACCCGCGCGCGGGGCTTGGCGTTGATCACCTTGCGGCTGATGGTGGTCGGCGGCTCGTAGCGGGCAGGGAGCATGAAGCCGCGGTATTTCATCGGCTCGGCACCAGGCGCGCGCACGAAATAGCCTGTCCCTTTGACGTTTTTGCCGTCGGGAATGTGGTAGGCGTCGCCGTTGCCGATCACTTGCCGCGAGATGGATTCGCTGGCGACCTTCAACCCGATGCGGTAGTTGGTGTTCTTGTCGATGTCCTTGATGTGGCCCTGGTCGAGGGTCTGGCTGGCAAACAGAAAGAAGATCCCTTGCGAGCGGCCTTTGCGGCACACGGTGTCGAACACCTTGGCCATCTCCGGATGCTCCCTGAGCAGCAGTGAGAACTCGTCAATGATCACGAACAAGAACGGAATCGGTGGGAGGTCTTTGCCGGCGGCGGTGGCCCGCGCCTCGTTGTATTCTCGCAGCGACTCAAACGCCGCGCCTCTGATTCGGCGACCGGCGTGAGCAAACGCGACACCGCGCTGGTCGAGCAGTCCCAGGCAGGTCTCACCGAACCGCTCGACGTGGGATCTCTTTTCCTCGAGGTTGGTGATGACAGCAACCGCGTGCGGGTAACCGGCGAAGCCGTCGAAGCCGGCACCGTCTTTGAAGTCGACGAGGATGGCCTGCACGACGTCGGGGGAGTGGTGCGCAAAAAGGGTGAACACCAACGTTTTCAGCGACGTGGACTTGCCTGAACCGGTCATGCCGATCATCAGCCCGTGCGGCCCGTTGCCGCCGTCGGCTTCGTCTTTGAGGTCAAGCATCTGCGGTGCTCCGCTGGGCTGCAATCCCAGCGGAACCCGCAACATCGGTGACAGATCCACTGGCTCTCCGGTGCCCACGGGCAGCATCCGTGGTGCCCACAGCGACTCGACGTCCAGCTTGGCGGCGTTGGTGATCCCCAGCAACGCCAGCAGATTCTGCGCGGCTGCCGATTCGGCATTTTGCCGGCTGGTCGGCGCCGCGTCCCACTTCGACATTTGCCGAGCCACGTGCCGGGAGACGTGCGCGTCGAGCACGTCTGGCTCGGCGCAAAAGGTCTGCCAGCGAAAGTTCTGCCACGTGTCCATTTGCACCGCGGCGGCGCCGTCGTGGGCGTCACGGCCTACCCGCAGCAGCAGCTCGCGCGAGTGGGGCGCGTAATCGCGGTCTGGGCCGGCGGTCGCGCGATAGACGATCACCGTGACGCCGTCGCGTGCGGCGATGCGCCGCACGACCTCGTGCGGGGCGCCGGGGTCATCGACGACGACCACGACGTGTTTGTGCGATTTGCTCACCGCCGCCGAGTCTGTGTTTCCTTTGTCGTCGACGACCTTGTCGCGATCTTTGATCAGCGGGCTCAGCATGGTCTCGACGTCACGCAACGAGATGCCGAGCAACCGTGCTGGTCCGGCGCCGTCGATGTCGTGGCTTTCGGTGTGCGGCAACCACTTCGCCCAGTTCCATTGCGACTCCAGCCGCGGCGAGGCCACCGCCAAAGCGATGTCGTTGGGGGTGTGCCAGCACACCAGTTGCGCGATCCAGGCCCGCAGGATCGCCCCGAAAACAACCTGGTCACCGTAGACGGTGATCATGCCGAAGCCGGCCAGGTCAATCGCCTTGGGGCAGTGGGGAATCGATTGCTGCACGGCCCGTAGATGCTGCAGCGCCGTGTAGGTGACCGGTTCCAGATCGAGTTCGGACTCAACGGGTTTGACCTTGATTTTGCTCTGCAGGCGCACCTCGTCACGTCCGACGCGCACGTGCAGATAGTCTGGGTCTGTAGCGCCGCGTTCCCACATTCGAGGTGATCCAATCACCGCTTCTAGCACCTCGGGGTCTGGGTGTGACCACTCCGCGCTAGCTTTCTGTGTGGCCGCGACCTCCCGGATTTCTTCACCTTTGCCCGACAGCCAGCGCAAGTACTCCGCGCGTTCGGAATTGACTTCGGGCGTCGACATTTCGCTGGTGCCGCCCTGGGCCTGCATGGACTGAAACAGCGCGATCACCATCATGGCGACAAAGAACAGGTACATCGGCTGCATCTGCCGGTACCCAGTCATGAACATGAAGATCACCATGACGACCATCGACGCGCCGAAAACCCAGGGCAGCGCCTTCTTGAGGGCGCCGACTTCCACGGTGCGTGGCAGCTCCGGCGGGGGGTTGAGGGTGAAATCCTTGGCCTTGTGCTGGGGGCCGGCCACGCGGCGCCGATGGGGGAATCGTTCTCGCATCAGGGCTCTCCATTATCAGTGCGCAACCAGCGCATCGGCTTTGGACAGGGTGGGGCCGGGGGCGAACAGGCTCAGCACCGACCAGGGAATCGGCAGTGGAGGCGAGCTCAAGCCCAGCACTTCTGCCGTGGATGTCGTTGACTGGCCGGCTGCTGGGTCCTCCAAGCCGTAGCGCACGCCGAGGTCAGAGACCCAAAACAGCGACTCTTTGGTCGTCGCCTGCGGTTGCTGCCCGGTGACTTGCACGTAGTAGCCGTTGCCCCGGGGCAACACGACGCGCGCGGCGGTGGTGGGCCCGGCGCCAGTGAGCCCGACGGACTTGGCGTCGGCGGCAATGGGCAGGCTCTGCCCGGACAGCAGCGTCAGGCTCGACGTGGGCGCGCCGCCCAGTTTCACCCATTGCCCACAGGTCACAGGGTCGGTGTTGGGATCCATGATCCGCAGCGCCGATGACGGGTAATCGTCGACCGAAATCGGCGTGGCTTTGGGCGCTTTGGCGACCTGGTCTGGCGTCAGGGCGGGCGGCTCGACAAGACCATAGGCGTCGTTGGCGCGCAGGATCGCCGCCACCACCGGGGAGATGGCCTGTAGCCCGTCTGCGGTCACGACGTAGTAGCGGATCTGGTTGTTGGTGTCATGGTCGATCACCACCGAGGCGACCGGCGGGGGCGTCTGTCCAGGGACCGGCCACACAAAGCGGGGCGGATCGCCGGCGTTGGCGACGAACGGCACCACCAGCGGCGCGGATTCGGGAATCAGATTCAGCAGTGAACGGTTGATGGTCCGCGGTGCGGGTGTGTCGGCGTTGATCCCCACTGCCGCGGTGACCGCGGCGTTGTGCAGGTCGATTTGACTGCGTTTGCCGCCCCAGATCAGCCAGGCGGTCTTGCCGCCGTCGCTGGTGGCCAGCACCGCCGAGGACGCCGGCAGCGCCGCCGCATGTCCTGGGCCGGCAACCGGATCGCCGAAGATAACCGTTGCGCCGCTTTCCGCGCCGCCGATGGCGTCACACACCATCCAGCGCGCGTCGCGGACACTCGACTGCACCATGCGCGAGGGCGCATTGGGGATGCCCAATGTGTTGCCCAGTGGGAACTTGTCGATCTCGCTGGATTTCACCACGGTCGGGGTGTCGGGATGGCCCGAAATCAGGCGGGCGCTGGCCAGGTTGAGCACCGGATGCAGTTCATCGTTGACCACCACATACAGCGCGTTGGTGGATCGGTCAGCCAGCACGTGCTTGGTGCCGGTGACGCCGGCGGGTTTGAGGATCGACAGCACCAACGCCCCGGCCACCAGCACGGCCGCGATCAGCGTGCCCACGCTTAGCGCGCGGCCCTGCCGGCGTAGCGGATCGGTGAGCATCCGCGTGTCACGCAGCGCGACGCCGTTGCTGATCCGGCGGATCAGGAACCGCCAGCCCGAAACCTGGTGGCGGGTAACGAATCCCCAGGGCCGCTTGCGCGCCGCGGTCGGGCCTAGCTCGACGCTGCGGGACTTAAACCCCCGCCGCGGACGTGGGGTGACCGGTGCGCTCATCGCGCGCCTCCGTCGGCTTGGGTACCGCCGCGGCGCCATAAGTCGGGTTCAGCCGAACCCACCGGCTCTGCGCGCTGCGGGGCCGCCGTCCCTGCGAGCGGTCCTTGATTGCGGTCGTGGCGCGATAACTTGATGTTCTGTTCCTTGTCGGCCCGCTCGAGTTCACGCGCCACTGCGGTGCTCACGTCTTCGGCGGTGATGGTCTGCAACTCCTCGGCGGTGGTGTCGTCGTGGTCGAGTTTGCCGGTGACGTCGAGGCGGTGGTCGCGCTGCTCCTCGGCGAACTGGATCAGGTTCTCGCTGAAGCGGGCGTTACCCAACACGTCCATCGCCGGACGGCGCCGCCCGCTGGTGTCCACGGCGGTGGCAGCGGCGAGCTCGGCGTAGGCCGCGCGCAGCGGCTCGGTATCGGAGATGATGCTGCCGCCTTTGGCGGCTTTGCGCACCGTGATCTCCACCAGCTCGTCGACGGTGTAGGACGGCAACCTGATGCTGCGTGTAAACCGGGACCGCAGCCCCTCATTGGAGTCGCGGAATTCCTGCATCTTGTCGGCATAGCCGGCCGCAATCACCATCAGCTTGCCGGCGTGATTTGTCATGGCGCGCAACAGTTCAGCGATCACCACCCGCCCGTAATCTCTCTCCGAATCTGATTCGGTGAGGGCATAGGCCTCATCGATGAACAGCACCCCGCCGCCGTCGTCGATGATGCGGTCGATGATCGCCTTGATCTTGGCTTCCGAGCCGCCGATAACCCGGTCCACCAAATCTGAGCGGCTGACTTCGACAAAGGTGTCCGACGGCAGCACATCGGCAGCACACAGCAGCTTGGCGATCACCCGGGCGATCGTCGTCTTACCGGTGCCCGGTGGGCCTTCAAGTATCAGGTGCAGCGATTTGTTGCGCACCGGCAGCCCGAGAGCTTCGCGTCGCTTGTCTCCGCGCACGCTCGATTCCAGCCGCGCGATTTGGTCTTTGACGTCGACCATGCCGACGAAGTCGGCGAGCTCGGCGGCGGCTTCGGCCTTGAGCTCTTCGCGGCGAGCCGCTCCGAGCTGGCGCGCGAAGTCACGTTCGCCGGGCTCGGTGTCGGGATCCCAGTAGTCGTTGCGGGCATCGATGCGCGCCGCGGTGGTGGGGTGGATACCGAAGCCCGGATCGCTCAGCGCGGTCGCGATCGTCGAGCGCACATGGTCGGAGACCCCCACCACGGCGTAGGCCTCGTTGAGCAGCGCGGTAGCCGCCTCGGCGCGGCCCAGCGCTCGAGCGCACAAACCCGCACCGAGCAGCGCCTCAGCGCTGGCCGCCGCGATCGGCCCCTGCCCCTGGCTGCTCAATTGGTCAAATCCCTGCTCCCACAAGCCCAAATAGGCGCCGGACAAACCGAGGGCCACCTGGACTGCTTGGTGCAGGAACGGATCGTTGCGTACCTGTGCGGCCAGCGGCGCCAGGACCCGGCGCACGTCATGCCAGCGTTTTGCCCGGAAATAGACCACCGCCAACACCCAGCCGGCAGGGCCGGGGACGGCCGAAAGCACCCGGTCGGTAAGCAGTTCGCCGGCGCCGGCGTAGTCACCAGCGGCGGCGCGCGCGGCCGCGCACGCCATGATGACGCCGTCGGCGCCGCGCGCGTGCAGCTGGATGTACATGCCGGTATCGAAGGCGAAATCGATTGCGTCCGCGGCCACGTCACCGGCCGTGATCAACTCACCGCAGGTGTCCAGGGCGCGGTAGGCGTTTTCCAGGACGGCGCGGCTGACGTCTCCGCTGGCCGCCAGGCCCAGCCATCCGTCGCACTGATCGGGGTACTGCGCGGTCAGGCGCTCGAATCCGCTGCGCGCGGCGCGCTTGTCGGGTACCTGCCGGCGTCCGTACACCTCGGCGCCTAGGGCTGCGCAGCTGCTCAGGAAGAGGTCCAGCGCGTCGCTGCTTGTCATCGCTGCTCCACGACCGCGGCGACTTGGGCGCTGACGTGTTGTGACACCTGGGAATATCCTTCCTCTGACATGGCCAGCAGCAGTTCACTGAGCTTGTCGCCGGGGTAGCGGTCAAACAGGTCCGCGGCGAACGACGCCTCGACGATCATGCCGTCGCCGTCGAAGACGAGCGTGTTGTCGCCGTCGGGGCAGCTCACCGTGACCCGTAGTTGTTCGAGGTTTCGGCGCGCCGATCGGATTCGTTCGAGGAATTGCTGGCCGCGCGCCATTTCGGCGACCACAGCGGGGTGCAGGGGGATATCCATCAGAAGATGTCGCCTAACACTGGTGGGCTGATGGGATCGCACAGCGGGTGCGCCACCGCAGCTGACCCCAAGGGGGTCGCACTGTGGTGTGCGGCGGCTGGCCGCACCGGCTGATCGGTCATGCCATTAGCGTGGCACAAAAGTGCGACAGCGGGGGGTGCAAGGGTAAGCCACCGCTAGGCGTCGTCGCCGGTCGCGGTTGCTTTCTTGCGGGCAGCGATGCGCGCCTTGACGGCGTTGTGCGCTTCGGGTTTGACCACGGGCTCAGCTTTGGCGGCAGCCCCGACGACTCCGGGCCTTCCTTCGGGTTCGACTTCGGGTATTGGCTGCTCGTAGCTGTGCACCTTCTTGGAGTCGGTGCCTTCAGCGTGGCGCCCCATCGGCATCATGCCCATGCCGCCGGATCCGCTGGCGCTCGCGGCGGCGGGGGCCGCCGGCTTGCTCGGCGCGGCAGGAGGCGAGGAGGCCGGGGTTCCGGTCAGCCCGGCCGAGTGGACCCCGCCCAGAACGGCAGGTTTGATCGGGCTGCCACCGCCTCCACCCTTGTGGGCTCCACCTCCTGCCGGATGCGCGTGAGTTAGCGCGGCGGGCTTGATCGGTGGTTTGGTGGCCTTGGCCAGATTGCCAGCCTGCTGGCTGAGCTGCTGGCCGAGTTGGCCCAGCGACTGTAGAGGATTGGCTTGGCCCAGTGACTGCATCAGCGGACCGAGTGCCCCCATGAGGGAGCCGAGCATGTCCTGGAAACCCGATCCTTCCCCGGACGTCGCTTTGGACGTCTGCGGGGTGCCATCACCTGATGTCGGCGCGTGGGGATCGTCTTGTTGATCGGTTTGGCCCGGTTTGTCAGCGGTGTTGGGCGTGGGTGAGCCGGGAGCGTTTGGGGTGGTGGGGGCCAATCCGGGACCGGGGGGAAGTGTGCTCGGCGGTGTGCTGGCCGCGGTTCCGGTGGTGGTATAGCCGGTCAACGTGACTCTGGCGGTGTGCTGCATCCCGGTCAACTGGGCTTGGTAGGCCTGCGCTCGAGGCGCCCCGAACGGGTCCGCGCGTGCCTCGGCCAAGTTCGTTTTCGTGGTGCGCCACACCGTGGGGTGGCCGACTGCGGTCGTGGCGGTGGTGTGGGCGCCGGCGGCGGTGCTGTAGCCGTTGGCCAGTGCGCTGGCGTGGGTGGCGACCTGCTGAGTCCAGCCGATGGCCCGGTCCAGCCGTGTCACCAGCGGTGCGCTCAGCGCGGCGTGACCGGAGGCGAGCAGCTGGGTTCGGGCCCCGGTGAGTGCGGTATGCGCGGTCACTGCTTGGGCGGCCACGCCTTCCCACTGCGCGGCTTTGGCCAAAGCCGGCGCGGGCCCGGCGCCGGAGTGCAGCGCCAGGGCGAGCTTCTCACCGTCGCGGCCGCTGATGTCCGGCACGGGTGAGTTGGCCGGGGGCCCGGTAGGTGCAGCGCCCGCCGCGCCCGGTCCGCTGTGGGCGGCAGCCGGCGTGGCCACTGGTGCGTGGCCGCCGGCGCCGCCGTAGGCCGCCGCGGCCGCAGCGTCGTGGGTGTCGAATCCGCCGGCCGCGTTGTGGATACCGGCCGCGGCGCTAAATGCTTGCTGGGCACCGGCTTTGAGGTGCGCGACCAGCCAGCGTTGCCAGGCGTTGAGGTTGTCCATCAGGGCCTTGGACACTTCATCGTCCCCGCAGGGCGGCGCGTCGGCGTCTAACTGCTGGTGTAAGACCTCACCGGCGGCGTGAACCAGTTCGCCGGCGCGGCGCAGTCCACTGGTGTCGATATCCAAGCCCATGACGACCCTGCCGCTACTCGGACAACAGTGGGTCGTAGCGGTGGGCGAACGCCGCCTGCGCGCAGGCCAGGAACAACTCGGTGAATCCCTCGACACCCAGCGGACGCAGCGTCTTGACGGCAGCGTCGACATCGACGATCGCGCCGGTGGTGCACACCGACACCGACAAGGCAGCCGGGTCGGTCTCGGCAGTGGTGATGACCTCGTCGTCGTCGTCCTTGAATTGCGTCACAGTGATGGAATGCATGGCGGCCCCTTTATCCTGCCTGTCGCGTGAGATCGAAGACCACCGGATCCCGATCGGGTCCGGCGACGGTCGCGAGGAACTGTCCGCGCAATGCGCGGAACGCGTCCTTGTCGTGGCCCTCGAGAGCCGCCGCCAGCGCGACCTGCCACAGGTCCTGTCGAACGCTGTCATACCACAAGCCTTTGCGCGCGACTTCGACCGCGGCCCCGAACCGCTTGGCGTCGTGGTGCCGGCGCGCCAGGGCCACCGCAGCTGCGGGAACTCGGTCACGTAACTCTTCGCGCAAGTCTTTGGTCCAGGCCCATTCTTTCGGCGGGATTCTGCTCAGCGGCGGCCCGGTGACCAGATCCATCGCTGCGATCAGGTTCGGGGTGGGGGTGGTCTCGACGAGGATTTCCACCAGCCGCTCGAATTCCATCCAGTCTGAGCGCACCGCGTTGTCGAGGTGATAGCCACCATCGCTCATGGGCGGCAACGCTTTTGGCCCACCGGGGCGCACGACTCCCAGCCGTGCGCGCAGCAAGGAGAGCTGCTGGGTCACCGTTTTTTCTGAGGCCGCCCCGCCGTAGACACAGGCGATGATGTCATCGGCCCTGGCCCAGGGGCGGTGCTGAAGGAACACGGTGAGTTCGTTGAGCCGCTTTTCCCGGGGCCCGGGCTCTTGGGTGCTGTGCGGTGGTTGCAGTACTACCTGGCCAAGGATGCGGTTCCACATCGGCGCGATCACCGGCGCTGGCCCATCGGTCTGTTGCCGGCTTTCGGTCGCCGCGGCAACAGGCAGTGCAGCTGCCGGCAGGTCGGCTTGTGCAGCGTGCGGGGCCGGGCCCGGAGCGTGGTGCTCGTCTGCGGGTGCCGCAACGGGGGCGCGTTGGGCGGCTTGGCTGTCATCGGGGTGGTCGGCGACCAGGAACGTCGGCGCCGCGGGCGTCGAGGTTGCGTTCCCGGGGGCGAAGAAGTCGATCGGGCCCTGCTCGCCAGGCGCGGGTTCAGGCCGGGGCGCGCTGTCGGCAAGGCCTGCAGTCCCAGTGGTCGGGCTGTCCTCGTCGAGGCCGGTCGTATCGAGGGCCGAGTCATCCCAGTGCACTGCGCCGGCGGCGGCGCCGCGTTCGGCCGGCACCGCTTCAGGGGTGGCGACCGGATGCTCAGGCTGGTCGGTCAGCAGTTCGGCGCAGCGCTCGACGACCTCGGCGCTGGGAACGATCAGTGTGGCCGTCATCGGCCGCGACGAGGAGCCGCGACTGATCTGCCCGAGCCGATCGGGACCACAGTTGATCACCCAGGTGCTCGACATCGCCGCGTCTTGACCGAGGTCAATCAGGATCGGGCTGGTCGCCGCGGCCACGATCTGGGCGCGTTCGGCATAGGTCAGCCCGGGACCACACACCAGCACGTCGACGCCGGGAACAGACCCCGGCGCCACTGGTTGCACCCGGGTGGTCCATGGCCCCGTCCACACGTCGTCGGTGATCCCAATGCTGATGGCGGGATGGGTAGCCACCAGTTCCAGCACCCAGCGGCGGATCAATGCGGCAGCGGTGTCGGGATCTCCTTCGACGCGCAGCCGGGGAAATGCGGCCAGGTTCAACCCCACCAGTCCACCGTCATCGGTGGTCCCGAACACCACCAGGTAAACCGGATGGTTGGGGTCCGGTGGGTACCCGGGGTCGACGGCTTCCCAACCGATGCGGGCTTCGCGGCCGGCGGGCTGCCACGGCTGGGGCAGGGGAGCTTTGAGCCCTTCGACGAAGGTCACCGTCAGTTCGTCGCGGCGGGCGGTGATCACCCCGGCGGGCCCCGGTGCCGGTGAGAGCCCCGACAGCGATTCCAGGCGCCGCGCAACGTCGCGCGCTCGGCTTTGCCCGTACCACCATGAGGTGACCGGGACGCTACTGACGGCGGTGGACACCATGACCTGCGCGCTGTGCCCGGACTACTTGCTGCCCGTAGCGCTGGTGGCCGGGTCCGCGGGAACAGCGCCGCCATCACCGCCGGAAAACGCATCCAGGTCCACACCCGAGGTGTTCGTCGCGCTCGCGCCTGGCTTGGTGCCGCCGCCGGTCGCCGGAACAGCCCCCGCACCGCCGCCACCGCCTTGTCCGCCGGGGTTGTCTGCGGTGGTGAAGGGGTTGGTGGCCGCGTTGGGGTTGCTGCCCGCCGGGGTCGCGTTGGTGGCGCCGGTGGGGGAGCTGGAGAACGGGTCTGAGGTGGCTCCCACGGTGGTGGCCGCCGGCGCGCTCGGCGAGGCCAGCGGGTCGGCGAAGGGGTTGGCGGCCGGGCTGGTCGCACCGGCCTGCTGCGCACCGTAGGGGTCGCCGAACGGGTTGGCGCCAGCACCGCCCATTCCTTGCCCGAACGGGCTCATGCCCTGACCCAACGGGTTCATGCCTTGCAGCCCTGAGCTCCCTGAGCCGAGCAATTGGCTCAAGATGTCCATCAGGCCGCTACCGCCTTTGGAGTCGTCTTTACCGTCGTCGTCTCCATGGTGGTGGTGACCGCCGTTGGCGGCGTCCTCGCCGTTGGCCTGCTGGGTGGCCGCCGATTCTTCAACTGTGCCAGCGCTTTTGGACTGGTATTTCTCGATGATCGCCAGGATCTGACGTTGGCCTTCGGGTGATTGCGGATTGGGGACTGCGGCGATCTCGGCGGCCTCGGCTGCGGAGTTACCCGCGATGGCGTTGCCGCCGTTGATGTTGACATCAGCACTGCCGTCCGCGGCACCACCGGCACCGGTGGCGTTTCCGTTGAACCCGTCCAGCGGTACGTGATCATGACCGGTTGACTGGGCGAAAGGGCCGCCGTGACCGCCCATTAGCCGAGCACCGCCGTGGAGAAGTTCGAATCCAAGACCTGTTGACGGATTTCGCGGGCCTGCTCGGCGCATTGCCGGCTCAGTTCGCCGACCTCACGCAGCCCGTCACCACGCACCGGGTTATGGCCGAACAGGTCGTAGTAGCGGCGGTGCTGCTCCTGAGACTCTTGGACCAGCGCGTCGATCGCACTCATCAGTACTCCCCTCGGTTGGCGGCGCCCACCGAGGCCAACGCCGGCTCGGCTGATACACCGTTGGTGTGTGAATCAGAAGATGGCTCGGGCCGCCCCGCGGGGGCATCCGGCTTGGACCCCGGCGAGCTCTGCGAGGTGGGGCCGGCCGGGGTTCTGGGCGGCGGTGTGGGCAACTTGGCGGTTTTCTTGTAGCCCATTTGGTCGAGTTGATCGTTGGTGACCGCACCACCTTTGACCGCCGCGGCGCGCGCCTCTTCGTAGCGCTCCCGTGCCGCCGCCGCGTCGTGGAGCTGGGCCACGTAGGCGTCCCAGGTTTCTCCGACATCACCGACGAGGGCGGTGTTGTCTTTGAGTAGGTTGGCATACGCGGCCTCCGCGGCAGCCCTGCCGTTTTTCCTTTTCCTGGGCGCCATACCCACCTCCGTTGTCGCTAGTGCATATGCAGTTTGCGAGCCTGCATCACCTCGTAGGGATCGACCTCGATGTCGGCGGCGTCGTGACCGTCATCGAGGTCCCGATAGGGGATCACCAGCCGGTCAAGACCGTCAGCATCTTCGGTGAGGTAAGGCTCGGCGTGAACGTACTTCCAGTCTGCGACACCGTCAACGGAAAGGTCCACCAGATCACCGTGGGTGATCTCGTTGGCCGCGACCGGGATCGCGGCAGCGTATTCGTCTTCGATGGTCGGTAAATAGTCGTCGTCGAAGCCGTCAACGGGCGCCCCGAATGACGCGGCCGCCGGCGCTGTGGCGCCCTGCCCATCGTGGCCGTGTGGTATCCCCGCGAGGTCGGCATGCTCGTCGTCCATGGTGGCCTGGCGGACCGCGCTCAACGGTCGCACGTACTGCTCGCTCAGGGGGTCCAGGTCGGGACGTTCGGAGGCGAGCACGATCGGTGATTGGCGGATGTCGGCGAACGACAGCGACTGGTCTTCGTCCTCGGGGTCGTAGCCGCGCAGCGCACTGTCGACCACCCGGCGCGGCCAGAAGCTGTCGACGTTGCGCAGCTCGGTGAGGATGGCGCGTTCGTGGTCTGTCAACGCCGCCCACTGCTCCTCGGTGGCCGGGATTTTCGGCGTGTAGAACGCTTGCATCTCCCGGAACCGGCCGTCGGGCAGCTGCACGGTGCCGCGGCCCTTGATGCCCGGTTGGATGCGGGTGCCCGCGACCGCGTCGTTGAACATCATGATTGCCGCGTCCTTGGATCGCAGGCGGCCCATCGCCACCCGCAACGCGGTGTTGTCGCGCGCCTCACCAGAGATGAACATCGTGTCGGGACGCTGGATGCCGATCGCCATATGGATGGCCACTGCTCGCGCGGTCCGCAGCAGGATCCCGACGTCTTTGGTGGTGGGCGGCGCTCCTTTTTCCTTGCTGGTCTTGTACGTCGCGTAGAACTCGGCCAACGCCACCACCAGGTTGGAGAACTCGTCGGTGATCACGATGATGGGGTCGAAGTCGTCGGCGCGGTTGGGATTGATCTTGACCTGCGAGAGCCGATCGCGCATGGTGTCGGCGATGAACCGCAGCGCGGCGGTGTGCCCGACCAAGCCGTCTTCGTCGGTACCGGCGGTCACCAGCGACACGTTCGGCCAATCCCGCATCCCTGGGGAGTCGAAGCCCTTCGGGTCGATTTCGACCACGTTGAAACCCCGCCGGGCGCACTGCGTGGCCACTGTCATCAGCGCCGACGTCTTGCCCGAGGAGGTCTGGCCGGCGATGAGCATGTGCGGGGACTGTTTGAAGTCCCAGCTGATGGTGTTGCCGTAGGCGTCGACGCCGAACGGGATGACCGTGTGCTTGTACAGGGAACGGATGGTCGCCCGGGTGACCGTGGGGAATTGCAGCGGCGGGTCGACCAGGACGGGAAGGCCGGGGCTGCGCACGAACCGCACCCGCCGCGAGGCCATGCTCCATTCGGCTTCCCAGGATCCTCCGAGCGCATCAGAGACCATGCCTTCGATGACTCCGCGGCGATAGGCCGAGCTGACCTTCAGGTTGTAGGCGAAGCCGACGGTGAATTCGCGGATCCGCGAGGCGATGGCGTCGTTGCCGGTGGCGGCCGCTCGTTGCGCCAGCTCCTCATCGACATCGGCGGGCGGGCTGCTGGCGGCCTGCCCGTCAGCCTCGTCGGTCACCGGGGCTGGGGTGTCCACGGTCACCGAGGCGATGTGGGCTGCCGCATCAAACCAGGAGGCGACCAGCGGAGCGAGCACCGTTTCGGCGTCGTCGACGGCGTCGTGCTCATCGACGGTCACGGTGTGGGTGGCGGTCAGTGTGCGGGTCAACGCCTCATGTTCAAGGGTGTAGGTGTGGCCGGTGACCTCGCGCAGCACCGCGCCGACTTCGGCGATGAGGTCGTCGCCGACTGCTCGGGGATGCTGGCTGTAGAGCAGCTTGACCACCTTGGGGAATGCTTTTTGCCGGCGCGGGTAGGCGCAGCGTATGACCTTGACGCGGCCAGCTCGCAGGTCATCGGTCCATCCCAGCGTGAACGACGCCAGGTAGGTGACCTTGTTGATCTGGCGGGTGATGGTGCCGCGCAGGTACGCCCACCAGGCGAATTGGGTGAACCCGTAGCCGGCCGCGACCAATAGCGCAACGACCACCAGCCGACCAGGCAGGGTGCTCGCCGCGGGCCCGGCCCAGCGCAACAGGGCCCCGGCCAGGGCCAGGGTCACACCAGCGCCTCCCACAATCAGCGGCACCGTGGGGTACTGCTCACCGGTCCAGGCCTGTCCGGCACGCAGCTGGCCCAGATGGCCGGTGCGGGCGCGGTGGTTGGACCACGCCAGCATGGCCCACCACAGTGCGGCCGCCGCCGCGGCGATCGCCGGGGCGGCGATGAACAAGATCCAAAACCAGCCCACGCCCACGCCGGCGACGACGTAGATCGGGTTGGCTGAGGGGGGCAGCAGGTAGTCGCGCACCGGTGAGGGCGAATAGAGCAGGTGCTGGGCCGCTGGCCAGATCTTGGTGTAGGTCAGTAGCGCGACCACAGCCAGCGCGGACAGGATGATCCACCGCCACCCTTGGGCGGCCTGCTTCTGCTCGGCCGCGGATTCGCCGGCGATGTGGGGGCGTTTGAGCTCGGCGTTGTTGATCGCGTAGGGCCGCGGCGGCGGCGCCGTCCTGGTGTCAGCCTTGGCGCCGGGAGCTGTCTTGTTCGCTGCCATCACCGCACCCCCGGGCCCGGGGAGGAGGAGGCCGGCGCCGGCGTGGTGTCGGAGTTGACCGGCACCACGTTGGCGACCTTCCAGCCGTCTGCTGCCAGCGCCAGACGGATTTCGATCTGGGACCCGTCGTTGTAGGTGGCGCGAAACGCCACGGCGCCGGGCAGCTCGTCGAGCGGCCCGTCCAGCGAGCTCACCGCGGCCTGGGGGACGTTGCGGATATCGGTGAGCCGGTATTGCTCGATCAGCTGCTGCGACACATCGGGGCTGATGCGGGCCAACCAGTCGTCGTGATTGTCGTTCGGGGAGGCGAAATTGGTGGCGAACCGCGCGGCGAGGGCCCGAGCGGCGTCGATCGAGGCCAGCTGCGGCGCCACGGTGGGTGCCGGCAGCTGGTCCACCGCAGGGTTGTCGCCGTAGTCAGCAGGCGGGGCCGCCGGCGCCGGCGCGGGGGTGGCGCTGGCGGCTGGCCGCTGCTGGTGGCGCTCGCTGGCGGCGGTCTCACCGTGGTGGGTGCTGTACTGCCAGCACAATCCCGCCACGGCGACGATGCCGGCGATCACTCCCAGGCGCAGACGCAGCGGGACCCGCCGCATCCACCACCGCAGGCGCCACCATCGGGCTCGCAGTGATCGCTGCTGTGTGCTCATGTTCATGTCAGCCTGCCTCTTTTCTCGGTCATAGGACGCGTTTGATGACGACGAAGCGGGAGGGAAACGGTGAGAGCTTCACCGGGATCCCGAAGTCTTGGGCTTCCACGATCGTGGTGGGGTTGACCACCATGGCCACGTGTCCGGGCCCGCGGGAGTCGGGGTTCAAAAACACCAGATCGCCTGGCTGCACGGCGGTACGTGGGACGATGCTGCCGTAGTGGACCATGTCGTAGGTCAAGTGGGGCAACACAATTCGGTGTCCTGAGGCTTGGTAGATGGCGTAGAGCACCAGACCTGAGCAGTCGAATCCGCCCCCGGTGGGGCCGTTGGTGTTTCCGCCGCCCCACACATAGGGCAGCCCGATCTGGGCTTCTGCGGCTCGCGCGGCGGCCACCCCGGCCGCGGTGCCGGGCCCCAGGTTGCTCGGCGCGCCGGCGTGCGGATCGCGTACCACACCGCAGATGTCGCGGCCGCTGTCGTCTTTGGTGGACTCCGGCGGGGTGGGATGACCAGAGCTGGCCATCACTTCGTGTAAGTGCTGGCGGTAGAACGCGGTTGCCTGTGTCACGAATGCGGCGTAGGCGTCGGGAAAGGCCGATCCTTGGACTGCTTGGGCGGCCACCGTGGGGGCCATGTTCTGCCAGCCGCCGACTTTGAGCAGCTTGGCGAAGAACTTTTGAGCCGCAACGCCGGGGGTCATCAGGTCACGCAGGCTGCCCCACCATGGTTGTTGCTGCATGATTCCGACCGACTTGTGGTCGTGTCCCACGCCCTCATGGGGAATGCCCATCGATTCGGGCACATTGGAGTTGGCCAGGTTCCGCAGCCCGGATTCCTCCATGCCCACCGCCAAGCCGATGATGATGCCCTTCTCGGGCACCTTCATCTGCAGGCCGGCGGCGATGACAGCTTTGCCGTTGTTGATCGGGCCCGGCCCAAACGACACCCCGGTGTCGGGGCTGATTCCCTGGGACTGCAGCTGGTGCTGGCACTGCGGGGTCAGCCCCGCCGTGGCCGGCGGCGCCCCGCCACCGAGGAACACCACGAAGATCACCAGCAGCGCGGTCAACGCGAACGGCGCCAGCAACGCCAGCGCGGCGTAGAGCTTGCGGCGATGCGCCCATACCGTGCGGGCGATCGCCACCCATTCCATCGGTTCCATCAGTGCCCGGCCCTAGTCAGGCAGCCTCAGACAACGCGTGGCGGCCCTCGCGGCCGCCCCCGCCCCCGCCGCGGCTGGCGCGGTAGATCCGGACCGCTTCGGCCAGCCGGTCGTGAACTCGGCTGGCATCGCTGACCACGACCGCCGGTTCGGCTGGCTGCGGCGCACGCTGGTGGCCGCCGGCATCCGAGGAGGTGTCGGCGTCGCCGCCGGCGCGGCCTGCCCCCGATGCGCCTGCGCCACCTGCTGCGGGGTCGCTGATGGATGCCGGCCCGGATCCAGGTCCGTCGCCGCCGTCTGGACCGGCGCCGCCACCGCCCCCGCCGGCGCTGCTGGAGGAGTCCGATTCTGGTTGGATGCGGCCCGGCTCGCGTTTGTTGCTCGAGGCGCCGCGCCCGCCGGGCGCCAGGTTGCCCTTCAGTGCAGCCAGGTCAGCGGACTTGGAAAGCCAGCCTCGGCCGGACCCGCCGCTGTTTCCGCCGCCGAGTTTGGCGGCCATGGTGTCGCGGCTGCGGTCGAACATGCGGCGCAGCGGCCCGAAGAACGCGAACCCGAACGCCAGGACCAGCGTGGTCAGAAAGATCGACTGGATGGCGTTGGTCGACTCCTTGAAGACTTGGTCGAGGATCACGTTGTAACCGCCGAACGCCGCGGTGTAGATGACCATCGCCGCGAACGCCATCGCGCAGTCCAGCAGGGTTTTCCACGCGAACATCTGCGGCCCGCCCGGTATCACGCCGATGGCGAACGCCGGCGGGGCCAGCGCGGCATACAGCATGGCTTGTACCGCCGCGCGCACCACATGCCACACGAAGTAGCAGGCGAAGGCGACAAGGATGCTGGCCAGGAAACCGCAGATGGACAGCGGCACCAGGAAGGCGGCGGGGTTACCCATAGACTTGTCGTGCATTTGGTCGCCCTTTTTGGAGTCGCACCCCTGAATGTCGTCTTTGAGTTTGTCGCCGTGCTGGTCTTTGATTCCTTTCGACCATGCTTCTTTGCATTTACGCGAAATCGAGTCGCTGACTTGCCCGAAATTGATCATCTGGGTGGGCGAACGCAAAAACCTATCGGCCAGACGTGACACCATGTCGTCGATGTTGGCCTTGCCGCCGTTGTCGCTCATGTGTCCGTCCGACACCGACGACGCGATCTGCAGACCGGTGTCACGCCCTTTGGCCAGCAGCCCATCGGGGCCGACGAGTTCGGCCAGCGGGTTAGCGAAAATCGTTGCGGCAATACCGATCATCACCATCGCCATGGCGATGTTGGACACCGCTTTGGCGGTGCGGCCGGCCAGCACCGTGCAGACCGCGATGATCGCCAAGACCGCCAGGGCGGTCGCGGCCAACCCGAACCGGTCCATCGCGGTATCCACGCCGTGACCGATGGTCTGAAACGGGCCGGTGAATAATTTCAACCACGAAAAGTCGAGCACGAATTTGATCAGCCACAGCGCGGTCGTCGTGACGCACAGATACACCTCGTAGACGACAGAATCGACGTAGGAAAAGATCTTCGCCGTGGGATCGTCCCAGCCGCCCTGATTGAGGGTCAAGGTGTATTTGGCGACCGGCACATTGTCGGAGTCTTTGATTCCCATCCAGGAAATCAGCACGTCCCCGGCCCCGGTGTCGGCGCCGGTACCTGGATCCGCGCTCGCCTGGGCCGCGCCGACCACGAGCAGCAGAAATCCAATCAGCACCGCCGTGGTCACCGCACGGTGACGTGCACACCACCGCAGCACGGCCGCGGGAGTCCAGGCCCGAATCCCTTGATCCCAACGCGCCAGCCGATCGGCGTCGACGAGCACCCGGCCGCCGCTGTTGGGCCGATGGTCCCTCACATGAACCTCCGTGGGCTAGGCGACTTGGCTGTGGTCGGGGGGAGTGGTGCTCATCGCTTCGCGCCGCAGCGGCGAGGAGGGGCCGAGCACCTTGATGCGGCCGATCGCGCCGCGGGCGTCGCGCATGTAGCCCTCGCCCTCGCGGCCGCGCACCACCTTGCCGTCGGCGCCTTTGGGTGAGGTGTTGGTCGTCAAGTCACGCACGATGTGCGGGTTCTTGTCGGGGTCGATCCCCAGCCATTTCAGTGACCGCCTGGCCAGCGTCTCGTCACGGTGGCGCATGACGATCCGCATCGGTATCAGGTCCAATGCGGTGCCCGCGGGATAGTCGTTGACCGGGTCGTGGCTTCCCAGGATCAACGAAATGTTGTCTTTACGGCCGTCGCGCGCCAGCCGCGCCGTACGGGCCAAACCGGTGGAGGTGGAGGTCACGTGGTAGGCCTCATCGAGGGCCACCGCGGCCGGTCGCGCTTTGTTGAGCTGGAATGCTTGGCGACCCAACTCCATCGACAGCCCATAGATCGCCCGACCGAACACCTTGCTCGGACTCAGCGCCTCGCGGCCCGCCACTTCCTCACCGGTGGGCACCTCGACCCTGTTGGTGCGGATCACGATGCCTTCGGTGTTGAGATCCAGCGACGGCAGATTCGGGTCGAACAGCGCCGCGGCATAGCGGCGGCCTGACCAGTAGGCCAGGTGGCGGTGCAGCTCATCCCATCCCGAAGGCAGCGGCTTGCCGTCGGCCAACTTGCCCATGTCAGCCCCGCGCTGCAGCACGGCAAGCAGGTCCGGGATCGAGCGCACCCCCCATTCCGGGCGCAGCACCTCACCCAGTGTCATTCCCATCGGGGAGTTCGCTTCGCACTCGAACAGCGGCGTGAGCAGTTCGACGGCGGAGTCGACCCCAATATCGGCCTGGAAGGTGCGCAGCGGATCCATCGACCACTGCGGCCGCATCAGGTCGATGATCGCGTGACTACCCAGGGTGGCCGCCGGGCGCGCGTACTCCCCGGAATCGGTGCGGTCGATCGCCAAGAACTGACCGCCGATGTCGACCAAATGGAACAGCATGTACATGATCAGCCAGGTCTTGCCCGCACCCAATTCACCGGCGATCGCGATCGCCGAGGACGCGTCTTTGAGCGGCTCACGCCACCACTCCAGGTGCACCGGCTGATTGCGCCGACCCGACAAATTCAGCGCGATGATCGGCCCCTGCGCATCACCGACGGCATTGGTCGCGAACGGCACGCTGGCGGCCTGGTACTCACTGATGGTGACGTGGGAGAAGTCGGCAACCACACGCAGGCCGGCACCGCCGGGATTCATCGCCGACCACAGCTCGCGTTGCCCGCCCAGCGGGGCGACCACTTTGATGCGGTTACGTTCGAAGGCCTGCACCAGTTTGAGCGCCCCGTCCTCACACTGGGCCCGCGAGGCGCCGGCGATGGCGAAGATCGGGCACATCGACACCTCGATCTCGTCGTCGTTGGTTTCCAACAGCGCGTTGTATTCGCCGAGATCGAGCGCCTGCTGCGACAGCATGTCTTGGGCGAAGGACACCTCGGAGTCGCGCTCACCGACTTGCTCATTGAGCCGCCGCAGGTTCTTGGTGTTGCGCGCGATCGCCTGCTCGCGGCTGGTCTTGCTGATCCGCGCTGCCCAGTCGACGTCGAATCCATCGACGCGGTCGGCGATGGTGAAAAACTCCGACCCCGGAAACTGCAACCCCTCGAGGGGAAGCGATTCGATCGCCAGCAGCGTCTGCCATGAGGTGGCCGCGCCGATCCGGCCGGGCTGGCTGATCTTCACCAGCGGCGCAAAGCTGTCCGGCCGCCACCGCTTGCGGTCGCCACGCCGTTCACCTTCGTCGAATTCCGCTGCGGCGAACGCTCCGGCGGGGGAGGACACGTTCGACGAAATCGAGGGCGGAAACACCTCGCGGCGCGTCCCGCGTGACAACGCATGGTTCCACAGCCACACCATCTGCGCTGCCGTCAATGGCTCGAACGCAAACACCGACGGAAGACGCGCGACGATCGCGGCCGCTAGCGCTGCCGCCCTTGCCATCTCGACGCGGTCACGCTCCGCCGAGCGGCGCGCCACGCCGCCCCAGCCGGTGAGATCGGATACGACGTCGGCGTCGGTGACCGGAAATGACAGCACGAAAATCCGCTCGGCGGCGTGCACCGTGGACGAAAAGTACTCGTGCTTGCCCTCGCATTCCTCGCGCCACATCGGACGGGCGCTGAGGTCTGTTCCGGCGATCGCGCGCGCAAGGATTTCGTCCGGATTCATCGCCGCGATGACGCCTGCGATGACCGCGTTGTTCGGCAGCGCTCGGATCAGGTTTTTGTGGTGGATCAAGGTGTCGTATTTGCGTTCGTCGCTGGTGTATCCATACGCCAGTCCGGTGAGCCGGTAGTCGGCCCAGATTGCGCCATCGCGCATGCGGCGCAGGTTGCCCATCACCGACATCGTGGGTTGCAGGTTCTGGTCGAGCTGGTGAGCCATCAGAGCGTCCTTCTTCGAGGGTGTTTGAGGCGGTGATCAGGTGAACAGTTCTGCTGCAGTGCTGTGCGGCCGGTCGAACAGGTCGTCCCACCCGGAATCAGTGACTGTTGCGGTCGGCGCATGTGGGCGCGATTCGGCGCGGTGCGATACCGGCGCCGCGTCGATTGCGTCGAGAATGGTGATGGTTGGCCGCACCGTCGACACGGCCTCGACGCGGCGCTGTTCGTTGACGCTGCTGCTTCGGGGACTGGTGTAGAGGAGGAAGATTCGGTGCAGCCGAGTGCTGAATTTGACGGGGGAGTACGGCATGCGCCGCATCACCCCGACCGCGGCGACTGTGACGCTCACTCCCACCGCGCCGGTCAGTAAGGGATCGCCGAACCGGGGCAGCGCGAACAGGGTGATCAACAACCCACCGACGAGCGCGATCAGCTCGGGGATCGGGAAGGGTCCGCCGGGGAGCTTCCATCGCCCGTCGAACTTGGCGATGACGATGCGGACCCGCGAGGCTCGGGTGTACCACTTGGCGACAAACATCGGCGCTGTCCCGGCTCAGCGGGTTCCGCTGTTGGTCAGGCTGTGGACGGTGTCTTTGGACACCACACCCAGCGAGGGCAGTGCCCCGATAATGCCGATGAGAATGACACCGACAGCGACGGTTTTCAGCGCGGCGGTCTTGTTCTTGACGACGAAGTATTCGAACACCGCCAAGACCGCCGTGCCGCCCATCGCCAAGAACACCGCGAAGCTGATGCCCTGGTTTTTGATGTTGGCGCCGATATCCCAAATCGGGGCTGCCACGGTTCGGACATGGGTGGCTGCTGCTGAGGCGGATCCGTCCGCGATGAACGAGGCGACGGTGGTGATCATTTGTTAGCTCCCTTCGGGGCTGTTGGTGGCGTAGCCGCGCGGTGATTTGGTGGACGTTGTGGCGGTGGTCGTTGGGGTCAATGACGGTCCAGACGGCCCTGCTTGGTTGGGCGGGATGATGCTGGGCGCATCGTTGATCCGGTCGACTTGCCAGTGGCCTGCTGCCACCGACATCACGAGGGGGAAATCCATCGGCATCAGCACGCCGCTGGCGGTTTGCATCACGGCCCGCACCGTGACCTCAATGCCGTCGGCTGCGGGAGGAACGTCCTGGGCGGTGGCAGCCTCGGAATTGGTTTGCACGCGCTCGATGGCCATCGTGGTGAAGCGCGGTGGTTGTTCGGCCGTGATTTTGGCCGCCGCAGAGATGTAGGGCGTCAGGTCTCCCTGCCCGGTGAGCATCGCGGCGAGGAACCCGGCGACGGTCTTGTACACCGGCCGGTCTTCGGAGACCAATGTTTGTGTGGCCAGCTGCACCGGCAGCCCCGGTTGGCGATCCGGTCGTGCGTGCGGAAGCGTGAACGCGCGGTACAAGTTGTGGGTGTCTGCTGAGATATCGACTTGGAGCTTGACCGGCACCATGGACGCGGCGTTGGCGGCCTTCGGGATCTCGGCGTCAACGACGACCGAATAGGTCTGAAAA
The DNA here is from genome assembly GCF_057473605.1 of Mycobacterium sp. TH-M82. Taxonomy (NCBI): domain Bacteria; kingdom Bacillati; phylum Actinomycetota; class Actinomycetes; order Mycobacteriales; family Mycobacteriaceae; genus Mycobacterium; species Mycobacterium sp. TH-M82. The sequence goes on from NZ_JBYCKY010000457.1 coordinate 35,175, forward strand.
CCGTCGTTGAAAACACCCGGAAGACATGACGCGGCGCGCAGCGCCCGCCCGCCGGCCGGCAGCGCAGACGGGGGGATATCGCCGTCGTAGAACTGCTTGATCGCCGCCGTGTTCGACGGGTCTTTCAGATAGGCATCCACGTAGCGGGTTGCGTAGGACTTCACCGCCGTGAATTGGTCTTGTTCGGCCGCTGTATCGGTTGCATGCGGCCGATTCATGACGAGCAGCACAACCCCGGCTAGAAGCGGGATGTAACTGATCATGATGAACGCCAGAAACGACGCGCTCGCTCGGGCGCGAAGCTCATCGGCGCGGATGGTGTCCCCGCCACTGACGCGCAGAAAGAGCGAGTCCAGCGCACCGGCGATGGAGCGCGTCAACATACGGACCCCACCGCCTGGGTTTCCAGCACGTCAAGCAGCTGCAGGGCCGTGCTGCGGTTGTTGATGATGTGCGCGACCAGGGCCACGGACTTGGCCTCGTTGAGGGGGTCGGACCGCAGCTGGTCCATGAGCTCGCGCAGCTGGTCGCAGTAGGAGCGGACCGCAGCGTGGGTGCGGCGAATCGGCTGCGCCATCGGTAAGGCCTCCAAGAGGGGTAGATGCTCGGACGCCCTCTAATGCGGGCCAAAACACCGATTTGGCGACAACCGCATACATAACGAATTGGTAACGCATACGCGCGTATGACATCGCGATGTTCGCTCGATGCTTGACAGGGGGATTACGCTCGGCTCGGCTGTAGCCGCGAGGCGGAAGCCACGGACGAGCGCCTCCCCCTCCTGCATTAGCTCGTCAACGTATGCGCCAAGCGCATCACCGCATATGCGGTGACGACAGCCCGGACGAATCCCCGCCGCACCCCGGCCGAAGGCCCCCACGCATCGCTATGCCCAGGTGCCGCCCCGCGAACCGATGCGCCGGCCTCCGGGTACGCCGCGCTCAGCAACCTCCGACAGCGGCGCCCACCCATTTCCCGTCAACCAAGCTGACAACCACATAACCCAAGGTCACCACTCCAGGATGTGACGCACGTCACCTCCATGAGGACGGGTTGTCAACCGCTCTAAACACCGCTTCGCAAACCCCCGCAACAACGTCCCCGGATTCCATAAGCGCGTCACCTCCCCGCGACGCCAAGGAATCCAATGACCATCTGGGACCAACTCGCCGACCAGGCCCACCGCCTGCTCACCCAGCCCCGCCGCGGCGACCTCACGCCCGCAGTAACCCTCATCCAATCCCTGCACCCGCGCGCCCCGCACACCCCCAACGCCATCTGCGCGCACCTGCCCACCGCATCAACCGTGCTGCCCACCCTCGCGCGCTACGCCCGCAACGGCGACCGCCACGCCCTGCTCATGGCAGCCGTCCTGATGCGCCACGCCCTGCGCCGCATCGCCGAACTCGCCGACCCCGACGGCTACCTGTCCACCGACCGCGACGCCCGCGACAACGACACCCTGACCATCTTTTTCACCCTCATCCGCACCGCCGCAGAACCACAGATCTTGACGTCGCGCTACCTCTACAACGCCACCCTGCGCAAAGTCATGGCCGCCCGGCCACGCGCCGGCACCCCCACCGCGGCGGTGCGCGTCGACCCCCACTCCGCGATCCTCGACCGCAGCGACACCGGCACCGACGAAGACCACACCGCGCACCTGCTCTCCCAGGCCCGCGACCACCGCATCATCACCGCCCTGGAATACGAGACCCTCAAAGCGCTCTACCTCAACACCGACATCTACAGCCCCAGAAGCGCAGCACGCAGCCTCGGCGCCAACGTCGGCGCCATCGAACGCCGCGCCCAACGCGCCATCCGCAAAATCAGCAGCCACTTCGAGAGCGCGGCAGCAGCAGCATGACCATCCGCCACCGCTGCACTCCACTGGCGGTGTCGCTACCCCTCACCGCCACCCTGCTGCTGTCCACCGCTGCGCCTGCCCATGCCGCACCGGCCACCTGCCCAGCCATCGAAGCGATCGCGATCCCGGGCACCACGCAAACCACCCCGCAGGCCGACCCCACCAAACCCGTCGGCATCCTCGGCAACATCCTCGAACCGATCAAACGGATCGTTCACCTCACCGTCGACACCTTCTACACGCCCTACCCGGCAACCATCTTCGGCGGCACCGACGGCGGCGGCTACCTGGCCTCCAAACAAGCCGGCATCGACAGCGCCGACGCCCACATGAGAACGGTCGCCTACCGCTGCCCACATACCAACTTCCTGCTGACCGGCTACAGCCAAGGCGCCGACGCCGCCGGCGACATCGCAGCCGCAATCGGCCACAACAGAGGCGCCATCCCCGCCAACCGGCTCCTCGGCGTCGCCCTCGTCGCCGACCCCTCACAGTCCCCGGTAGGCCAGCCCACCATCGGGCTCAACCAGCCCGGCGTCGGCTTCGCCGGCGTACGCGCCGGCGGCTTCGGCGCGCTCACTCAACGCAACGGCATCCTGTCGATCTGCGCACCGCTGGACTACTTCTGCAACCTGCCCCAAGCCGACCTCGTCATGCGCTTCATCGGCCACCTCGGATCTCACCTCGACGCCTCGGATCCAGCCGGCTCCGCCCAAAAGCTCGCCACCATGTTCATGGCCGGCCTCATCGCCCCCGCCACCGCCGCCGTCAACCAAATCCTGCAGCTCGTCAAAGACCCCAACCTCATCCCCGACCTCGTCCACCGCGGCGTCGCTTTCGGCGTCGCACTGGCCCAACAGCTGTTCTGGCTCGCCGGACCACAGGTCGCGGCCACCGCATCCGAGCTGTTCAACGCCGCCGGCCAAATCATCAACCTCATCCAGGCACGCGCGTGGACCGCACTGCCCGTGCTCATCACGGCCATCGCAACCAAAGCCGCCAACGTCGCCAACGCGCTGTCGAAAATGCAGGAGCAGACCAACGCCATCAAGGTCATAAGTTGTTAAACTACCCTCATGTCTACGAGGAAATCTGCTGGTCAGCGTGGTGGGGTGTGCTCGGCGGCGATTTATGCCCGGATTTCCTCTGATGCCGAGGGGACGGGGTTGGGGGTGGCGCGGCAGTTGGAGGACTGCCGCAAGCTCGCTACTGATCGGGGGTGGCCAGTCGGGGCCGAGTATGTCGACAACGA
>NZ_JBYCKY010000458.1:0-2064 GCF_057473605.1 Mycobacterium sp. TH-M82
GGCGCGAGGCGGCTGAGAACGTGGCCGAAAGCCTCACCCGCGGAGCACGGGTGGTCGTGACCGGACGGCTGCGGCAGCGCTCCTTCGAGACCCGCGAGGGAGAGAAGCGCACCGTGATCGAACTCGAGGTCGACGAGATCGGTCCGTCGCTGCGGTATGCCACAGCAAAGATCAATAAGGTCAGCCGCGGCGGCGGTGGCGGCGGCTTCGGCGGCGGGCAGGCTCAGCCGGCCGCCGAGGCCGCGGCGACCAGTGGAGGAGCCGGCGAGGACCCGTGGGGCAGCGCGCCCACCACGGGTTCGTTCGGCGGCGGTGACGACGAACCGCCCTTCTAAAGACCAGACAGCAGGAAAGTGAGACCCAGATGGCTAAATCCAACAGACGACGACCCGCTCCCGAGAAGCCGATCAAGACGCGCAAGTGCGCGTTCTGCTCCAACAAGGCCCAGGTGATCGACTACAAGGACACCACGCTACTGCGTACCTTCATCAGCGAGCGCGGCAAGATCCGCGCGCGCCGGGTGACCGGCAACTGCGTGCAGCACCAGCGCGACATCGCGCTGGCGGTGAAAAACGCCCGCGAGGTCGCGCTGCTGCCGTTCATCGCACCGGCGCGGTAGGCGAGCGGGCACCGACGAAGAAGGTATGAAACCCATGAAGCTGATTCTGACCGCGGAGGTCGAGCATCTCGGTGCCCCCGGTGACACCGTCGAGGTCAAGGACGGATACGGGCGCAACTATCTGCTCCCGCGGGAGTTGGCGATCGTCGCCACGCGCGGCGCGCAGAAGCAGGCCGACGACATCCGGCGCGCCCGCGAATCCAAGGCGGTGCGCGACCGCGAGCACGCCGACGAGCTCAAGACCGCGATCGATGCGCTGGGCCCGGTTGTGCTGCCGATGAAGACCTCTTCGGACTCCGGCAAGTTGTTCGGCTCGGTGACCGCCGGCGATGTGGTCGCCGCCATCAAGAAAGCCGGCGGGCCCAAGTTGGAGAAACGGATCGTGCTCCTGCCCAAGGCGCACATCAAGACCGTCGGCACCCATCCGGTCTCGGTGCGCCTGCATCCCGAGGTCGACATCCAGGTCACCCTCGAGGTCGTCGCGTTAACCTAACCGCAACACGCCCGGATGTCGACCCGATTCGACACGCCGGAGAGGATTCCTCCACACCGAATCTGCCACCGCGCGCCGCGGTTATCTGCGGAAACGCTGCACCGACATCCGTTGGTGCACAGGCGTTCCCCACTTCGCCAACATCGGTGGGGCGGATATCCCCATCCGATGCACAACGTCATGAACAACCGCGTTTGGTGGCATCGCCGGCAACGCCTACCGTCAACCCGTCGCGAGGTGGCAGCGGCATCCGGGAGATAGCGACACGGCACTGTCAGTGCTGTGACCTAGCGTCGGAGGCAGCTAACATCGAATATGCGTTCGATGAGATAGATGAGATTGCCGAGGAGAAGGTGGGAGCGCATGGCGGTCATCGACGACCTGGGCAATCTGGGCTACCCCGACACCGACGCCCCGCCTCCCGGCGAGGGGTTTGGTCGCCAGCCGCCGCAGGACATGGTCGCCGAGCAGTCGGTGCTGGGCGGCATGCTGTTGAGCAAGGACGCGATCGCCGACGTGCTGGAGCGGCTGCGGCCGGGCGATTTCTACCGCCCGGTGCACCAGAACATCTACGACGCCGTCCTGGATCTGTACGGCCGCGGTGAGCCGGCCGACGCGGTGACGGTCGCGGCCGAACTGGATCGCCGGGGCCTGCTGCGCAGGGTGGGGGGCGCTCCGTATCTGCACACGTTGATCGCGACCGTGCCGACGGCGGCCAACGCCGGCTACTACGCGGGGATTGTCGCGGAGAAGTCGTTGCTGCGCCGGCTGGTGGAGGCCGGCACCCGGGTGGTGCAGTACGGCTACGCCGGTGCCGAGGGGTCCGACGTCGCCGAGGTGGTCGATCGCGCGCAAGCCGAGATCTACGAGGTCACCGAGCGGCGGCTGTCCGAGGATTTCGTCCCGCTGGAAGACCTGCTGCAACCGACCATGGACGAGATCGATGCCATCG
>NZ_JBYCKY010000459.1:0-5839 GCF_057473605.1 Mycobacterium sp. TH-M82
CCATCTACACCTCGACGGCGTGCCTGATCGGCCGGAAATTCCGCGAGGAGCTCGACGGCCGGTTCGCCGAGCTGTACTACGAGCTGGAACGCGGCACCGATCCGCTGTGCTACGTCGACCCGTACCTGCCGATCGAGAGCTTCCGGCGCCGCGACGAAGCACGGGTCAAGCTGGTCGAACTGGTGCACGCGATCATGGACAGCCGGATCGCCAACCCGCCGGCGGGCAGGAAGTTCCGGGACATGATCGACGTGCTGGTGACGATCACCGACGAAAGCGGCAACCTGCGTTTCACCGCCGACGAGGTCACCGGCATGATCATCTCGATCATGTTCGCCGGGCATCACACCAGCTCCGGCACTACCGCGTGGACCCTGATCGAGCTGCTGCGCCATCCAGAGGCCCGTGCTCAGGTGATCAAGGAGCTCGACGAACGCTACGCCGACGGCCAGGAGGTGAGTTTCCATGCGTTGCGCCAGATTCCGCACCTGGAGAACGTCCTCAAAGAGACGCTTCGGCTGCATCCGCCGCTGATCATCCTGATGCGGGTGGCCAAGGGCGAGTTCGACGTGTGCGGCTATCCGATCCACAAAGGTGACCTGGTGGCCGCCTCCCCGGCGGTCTCCAACCGGATTGCCGAGTCCTTTCCCAACCCCGACGCGTTCGACCCGGAACGCTACCGGCCACCACACGAGGAGGACATCGCCCACCGGTGGAACTGGATTCCGTTCGGAGCCGGCCGGCACCGCTGCCTGGGAGCGGCGTTCGCCACCATGCAGATCAAGGCGATCTTCTCGGTGCTGCTGCACGAGTATGAGTTTGAGATGACGCAGCCATCTCAGAGCTACCACAACGACCACTCCAAAATGGTGGTGCAGCTGGCCAAGCCGGCCAAGGTACGCTACCGCCGCCGCGTGTACGGCGATCAGAGGAGGTGACCCGTGATGGGTGATTACGTCGTCGAAGCCGATCTGGATCTGTGCCAGGGCCACGCGATGTGCGAACTCGAAGCACCCGACTACTTCCGGGTGCCCAAGCACGGCAAGGTCGAGATCGTGGATGCGCAACCGTCGGATGAGGTGCGTCGGCAGATCGAGGCCGCGGTGCGGGCCTGCCCCACCCGAACGCTGTCCATCCGCGAAAAGAAGGCCTAAGGACTCCACAGATGCCCCCGTTCCCCCGCGACGAGCTCGAGGACGTCGTGGCCCGCTGGCTACAGGCCAACCGCGACGCCGAGACAGCCGGTGATTGGCGCGATTTGGCGGCCTTCTACACCGACGACGCCACCTACGGCTGGAACATCGGCCCGAAAGAGGACGTGATGTGCATCGGCATCGACGAGATCCGTGACATCGCACTGGGTCAGGAGATGGAAGGCCTGCAGGGGTGGCGCTACCCGTACCAGAAGGTGGTCATCGACGACCGGCAGGGCGAGGTGGTGGGGTTCTGGAAGCAGCTGGCAAAGACAGGTGAGGCCGCCGACGACGTAGCGGAGATCCACGGTATCGGCGGCAGTTGGTTCCGCTACGCCGGTGACGGCAGGTGGAATTGGCAGCGGGACTTCTTCGACTTCGGGCATGTTTCAGCGCTCTATCTGCAACTGATCAAGGCCGGCAAGCTGTCGCAAGGCTTGCAGAAGCGCATCGAACGCAGCATGGCAGGCGACAAGCTGCCCGGGTACTACCCGCTGGGCAAGTCCCCGGAACCACTGTGGTAGCCGATTCCCGCGGCAGCCCTATAGGCTGACGCAGACGCACGTTCATGACGAAAGCAGGTTCACGGTGAAGACAAAGGGCGCCCTGCTCTGGGAGTTCAACCAGCCGTGGTCGGTCGAGGAGATCGACATCGGCGATCCGCGCAAAGACGAGGTCAAGATCCAGATGGAAGCGGCCGGAATGTGCCACTCCGACCATCACCTGGTGACCGGCGGCGTCCCGATGGCCGGCTTCCCGGTGCTCGGTGGACACGAGGGTGCCGGCATCGTCACTGACATCGGTCCCGGGGTGGAGGACCTGGCCCCCGGCGACCACGTGGTGCTGTCTTTCATCCCGTCCTGCGGCAAATGCCAGTCGTGTCAGGCCGGGCTGCGTAACCTGTGCGATTTGGGTGCGTTGCTGCTCAACGGCGCGTCGGTCACCGACGGCTCGTTCCGCATCCACGCCGGGGGCAAGGACGTCTACGCGATGACGCTGCTGGGCACCTTCTCACCCTGGATGGTGGTGCACCGCAGCTCGGTGGTGAAGATCGACCCGTCAGTGCCGTTCGAGGTGGCCTGCCTGGTCGGTTGCGGCGTGACCACCGGCTACGGCTCGGCGACCCGCGCGGCCGATGTCCGCCCGGGTCAAGACGTCGCGATCGTCGGTGTCGGCGGGGTGGGCATGTCGGCTCTGCAGGGTGCGGTCAACGCCGGCGCCCGGCACATCTTCGTCATCGACCCGATCGAGTGGAAACGCGATCAGGCCCTGAAATTCGGTGCCACCCACGTCTACCCGGACATCAACACCGCACTGGCGGGCATCACCGAGGCGACCGCCGGCCTGATGGCCAAGAAAGTCATCGTCACCGTCGGCGAAGTCCACGGTGAGGACGTCGAGAACTATATGATCATGACCGCCAAGGGCGGCACCTGCGTCCTGACCGCGATCGGCAGCATGCTGGACACCCACGTCACCCTGAACCTGGCGATGCTGACCCTGATGCAGAAGAACCTGCAAGGCACCATCTTCGGTGGCGGCAACCCGCAGTACGACATTCCGCAGCTGCTGTCGGTGTACAAGGCCGGCAAGCTCAACCTCGACGACATGGTGACCCGCCAGTACACCCTGGAGCAGATCAACGACGGTTACCAGGACATGCTGGACGGCAAGAACATTCGCGGCATCATCCGCTACACCGACGCCGACCGCTAGCAGCCAGCCGGCTTCCGGGCTAGCCGGCTGTGGCGTGCTGGAACACCAAACTCGCCTTCAGCTTCGTCTTGGGGCCGACCATGCCGAAGAAGTTCCCCTCGACGGCGAACTGCTTGCGGGTGACGGTCGTCTCGGTGGTCAGCCGCACCGTGCCGTCTGGGCCGTCACTGAGCGTCGCGACGTTGACCGTCAGCGGCAGCGGGCCGGTGATGCCCTTGACGGTGAGCTCGGCGTTCAATCGAACGGTCTCGCCCGCGCCGGGCTCTCCGCCGGTGACCACAACGGTGATCTCGGGATAATTCTCGACGTCGAAGAAGCCCGGCAGTCGCAGATCCGCGTCACGCATGCGGAACCCGGTGTCCACCGATTCGGCTTTGATGTCGACTCGGCCGGACACCGTCTGCGCGTCCTTGATCTCACCGCCACCGCTGAAGTCGGTGAATCCTCCGCGGACCTTCAGCACGCCCCACGCGGTGCTGTTCTCGAAGCGGATGGTCGACCGCTGCGGAACCAGACTCCAGACGCCGACCAACTCTTGACTGCTCAGTAGTGTCGCGACAACCGACATGCCATCTCCTCTGCGTGTGAGCACCGACTATATATATCGTGACACGATCAACCGGTCGCTGTAGATGGTAGCCGTAGTTGCGCCATCCCTACAGGGTCCATCCCTGGGAGGTTGCTGCCAATATGCGGCCAGCGGTCTGACAGGGGACGGGACTGGCCGAGTCGCCGTCCCCATGGATTGCATCGCAGGCATCGCCGGCATCGCCGGCGAGGTCACCCGGCCAGCCTCATCGGTTACTGCGATCGACAGCGCCGCTCATATGCTGAAGCACATGGCCACCGTCTTCACCAAGATCATCAACCGGGAACTTCCGGGCCGGTTCGTCTACGAAGACGACGAGGTCGTCGGCTTCCTGACCATCGAACCCATGACGCAGGGACACACGCTGGTGGTGCCGCGCACCGAGATCGACCAGTGGCAAGACGTCGACGGCGCGGTGTTGCACCGGGTGATGGCGGTCGCACAACGGATCGGCCAAGCCGTGTGCCGCGCGTTCAGCACCGAACGCGCCGGTCTGATCATCGCCGGGTTGGAGGTCCCGCATCTGCACGTCCATGTCTTCCCGACCCGCAGTCTCAGCGATTTCGGCTTCGCCAACGTCGACCGCAACCCGTCGGCCGAATCGCTGGACCAGGCACAGGCGAGCATCATCGCCGCGTTGGCCGAGATCCCCTGATGTTCAACCGACCTCGCTCGGCACGTCGGCGACCCGCGGCACCGCGACGCGGAAGCGACATCCTTTGCCTGGCGCGGTGTCGACGGTGACGGTGCCGTCGTGTGCATGGACCAGCGAGTCGACGATCGACAGGCCCAGCCCGGTGCCGCCGCTGGCTCGTGCCCGTGACGTGTCGGTGCGGTAGAAGCGTTCGAACACGCGCTGCGCGTCCTGCTCGTTCATTCCGGGGCCGTGGTCGACGACCTCCAGCACGGCGTCGTCGCCGTCGGTGCCCACCCGCACGGTCACCGCAGCAGTCACCGGAGTGTGCTGCAACGCATTGGCCACCAGGTTGCTCAGCACCTGACGCAGCCGCGCCTCATCGCCGAGCACCTCCGGGGTGCCCGGTCCGTCGAAGACCTCCAGGGTGACCGGCCGCGCGGGATCGATCGCCTCCGCGTCGTGCACGGCGTCACTGGCCAGCGTAAAGAGGTCGACCCGGCGGTGTTCCAGCGGCCGCTCCGCGTCCAGCCGCGCCAGCAACAGCAGATCCTCGACCAGCAGGCCCAGCCGGCGTGATTCGCTCTCGATGCGCGACATCATCAAGTCGACGTCGCGGGTGGCGCCCTGCCGGTACAGCTCGGCGAAACCGCGGATGGTGGTCAGCGGCGTGCGCAGTTCGTGGCTGGCGTCGGTGATGAATCGCCGCATCCGTTCTTCCGAGCCGCGGGCGTCCGCGGCGGAGGCCTCCGACGCGGCGAGCGCCCGCTGGATCTGCGCCAGCATGCCGTTCAGCGCCAGCGACAGCCTGCCCACCTCGGTGCGCGGATCGCGTTCCGGGACACGATGGTCCAGCTGGCCGGCCGCTATCGCGGCGGCGGTCTGCTCGACCTCGCCCAGTGGCCGCAGGCTGCGGTTGACCACCACATAGGCGGCGATGCCGAGCACCACCAGTGCCACCGCACTGATGGCCAGCCGCCAGACATTGACATGCCGGATCGTGGACTGGACGTCGGAAAGGTCCCTCGCCACGGTGGTCAATCCGCCGTTAGCTCCGCGCACCGACACTGCCCGCCACTGCGCACCGGACCCGCCGACCGAATCGACGGTCTTCGGGACCGGTCCTACGTCGTTGTCGGATGGCAGCTTCGGTTCGGCGTGCCGATCGTCGTTGACCACCGTCCAGGTACGGCCGTCCGGGGCGACGGTGCGCACGTAGAAGTTCGACGGCGGCCTGGCCGGGTTCGGCTCCTGGTACGAGGCCGGCAGAAACCGCAGCGGGGCCTGCGCCCAGCCGTGGGATGCGTCCAGCAGGGTCCGATCGACCCGGTGCAGCAGGCTGTGCCGCATGATCGAGGTGACTGCGAAGCCCTGCACGACCATGGCGCAGACCATCAGCAGCAGGATGGTGGCCACCAGGCTCACCTTCAGCGGCAGCGCCACGCGATGATGTTCGGCCATCCGGTTCCGCCTACCGCGCGTTGCTCCGCCGCAGGCTCACCGCGGCTCCCGCAGCACATACCCCACCCCGCGCAACGTATGCAGCAGCCGCTTCTCGCCGGTGTCGATCTTGCGGCGCAGATACGACACGTACGATTCGACGACGTTGACGTCGCCGCCGAAGTCGTAGCGCCACACGTGATCGAGGATTTTCGGTTTGCTGAGCACCGTGCCGGCGTTGATCACGAAGTAGCGCAGCAGGGTGAA
>NZ_JBYCKY010000460.1:0-1231 GCF_057473605.1 Mycobacterium sp. TH-M82
ACGGCGGCGCCGGCGGTGACGGCGGGTCGAATGCCGGCAGCGCCACTGCGGGTGCGGGCGCCGGGGGCGCCGGGGGCAACACCTTCCTGGTCGGCAACGGCGGATTCGGCGGGTCCGGCGGCTCGTCGGAATTCGGTAACGCCGGCAGCGGCGGGTGGGGCGGGGCCGGCGGCTTCCTGCACGGCAACGGCGGCAACGGCGGGGCCGGAGGAGCGGCGACGGTCGGTGACGGCGGGCTCGGCGGCACCGGCGGGGCCGGTTCGACCCTGTTCGGCAGCGGCGGCAGCGGCGGCGGCGGCGGACTCGGCTCCAGCGGCGGTGACGGCGGGTCCGGCGGATCGGGCGGGGACATCCTCGGCAACGGCGGCTCCGGCGGCAACGGCGGCGCGGCCTACGGCGACGCGGGCACCGCGGGCAACGGCGGCGCCGGGGGCAGCGCCAGCTTCCTGCTCGGCAGCGGCGGTCACGGCGGCAACGGCGGGTACGGCGGGGAAAACACCTCGGCGACCGGCGGTCACGGCGGTGACGGCGGCAACGGCGGACACCTGCACGGCAACGGCGGCAACGGGGGCAACGGCGGCAACGGCGGTTCCAGCGGCGGGGCCGCCGGTGCGGCCGGGGACGGCGGGCACGGCGGACTGCTGCTGAGCCACAACGGGGCGGACGGCAGCGGCGGGGAACCCGGGTGACCGGGGCTGGTGGCGGGCGAGCCGCGCTTGTGTAAGGCGCGGTGACACCCGAAACCGTTTGCGGGGTGTCTAGAAACTAGCTGCTTGTATATCGTAAAGAACGTGGCGCTGAGTATTAAGGATCCCGAAGCCGACCGCCTTGCGCGGGAACTCGCGGCCCGCACGGGCGAAACTCTGACCGAAGCAGTTGTCGTCGCGCTGCGGGAACGGCTCGCCCGGGAGACAGGCCGCACTCGAGCGGTTCCGCTGAGTGAGGAGCTGTCCGCGATCCGCCGCCGATGCGCTGCACTGCCCGTCCTCGACACCCGAACTGCTGAGGAGATCCTCGGCTACAACGAGCCTGGCCTGCCCATCTAAATGGTCATCGACACGTCCGCGCTGGTCGCCATGCTCAACGATGAGCCCGAGGCCGAGGAACTGGAAGCAGCCGTGGAAGCGGACAACGAACGACTCATGTCGACCGCGACCTCCCTGGAAACAGCCATCGTGATCGAAACACGCTTCGGCGAACCGGGAGGACGTGAGTTGGACCTGTGGCTGCA
>NZ_JBYCKY010000461.1:0-1872 GCF_057473605.1 Mycobacterium sp. TH-M82
GCGGCAAGGGATACACCCCGACCACCCCCGGAACCTCCGGCGGTAACGGCGGTAACGGAGGCGCGGCCGGGGATTACGGCAACGGCGGGGCCGGCGGGGCCGGTGGTGACGGGGCCAACGGGGCCACCCCGACCACCCCGGGCGGTGCCGGACAGGCCGGCGGTTCCGGCGGTTCCGGCGGGACCGGCGGTCAGGGCGGAACCCTGGGCGGAAACGGAGGGGCCGGAGGCAACGCCGGTTCGGGCGGTGACGGGTCCAGCGGGGCGACCGGCTCCTACGCCAACGGCGGGACCGGGAACGGCGGGGCCGGCGGTGCCGGAGGCTCGGCGGGGACCGCCGGGACCGGCGGGGACGCCACCCACGGAACCACCGGGGACGGAGGGGCCGGCGGTAACGGAGGCAACGGCGGTGAGGCCGGGGCCGGAGGTAACGGCGCGAACGGGACCTCCACCAACCCTGACGGCGGTAACGGCGGTAAAGGCGGGGATGTCGGTTCGGGCAGCTCCGGGGCCCACGGGGGAACCGGGGTGACCACCGGAGCGACCGGCACGAACGGAACCACCCCGACCAGCGGCGGTAACGGCGGTGACGGCGGCGGCGGGTACAGCAGCTCCGCCCCCGGCATCGCCGGAGGCAACGGCGGTAACGGCGGTAACGGCGGCACCGCGGGCGACGGCGGCAACGGCGGCAACGGCGGGGACAGCGGCTATGGAGCCAAGCCGGGCACGGGAGGTACCGGCGGCTCGGGTGTCAAACCAGGGTCAACGGGCACGTCAGGCACCACCGGCACGTTCTCCAGCACCGGCGGCAACCTGTTCGTCAACAGCGCCCCGTATGGTCAGGTGAAGATCGACACGAACACCGCGTCGGGTTCATCGAACGTCATCAACCAGTCGTATAATCAGGCAGGATCCGACCCGGGCGTCACCTATGACCCGGTCAATGGGTACGCCTACTACGCCAACCCCAACGACGGGAACATCCTGGTCGTGAACCCCGCCAACGGGCAGGTGGTCGCGACCATCTACCCCGGCGGCGCGCCAGGTTCTTACGCCAATATCGGCAGCATGACGGTCGCCCCCACCGGCACCCCGAACGCGGGCGATGTGTATGCCGTCAACGACTCCGGCAGCGTGCTGGTCATCAACCCGGACACCAACCAGATCGTGAGCACAATCGGGGTCGACGGAGGGTCCGGAGGGCCCGGGCTGCTGGAATCTGGTGTTGCAATCGCCCCGAGCGGCACCCCGAACGCCGGGGACGCTTACGTTGTCTCGAACGGCGCGGGGAGTGGCGCGGGAGGTGGTGTATATCAGATCAGCCCCACCGGGCAAGTCACCGAAATCTCCGGCAATATCTCGTCTGCCTCGGGACCGGTGACCGTGGCAAGCAACGGTGACGTGTACGCCGCCAACGGCATTGACCTTCTGAGATACGACCCCGCCACCGGGGCGGTATCCGAAATCCAGGTGGTATCCGGCGGCAACATTGTCGACCAGGTTGTCGCCGCCACGGACGGCTCCGGGGATGTGTACGCGTTCTCGGGTGGCGGAGCTTACATCGTTAACTCGTCTGGTCAAGTAACCGGGTCGGTCGGCTTCCAAACCGGCTTTGCGCCGATCCAGTTTGCGACGGTGAATCCGACGAACACGTCGCAGATCTACGCGACGTACGGCGCCAGCAGCGTGGGATTGTTCAGTCTCGACAACGGGGCGCTCGTCCAGTCGTTCAACACCGGTATCGGGAGTTTGAGCCAATCTGAATACGCCGCACAGATCGCCGTCGCCGACTTCACTCCTCCGAGTTCGTAAAGGACGCAACACATGTCGTTCACGTTCGTTGTTCCCGAGCAGGTCGGCGCGTCGGCGTCGC
>NZ_JBYCKY010000462.1:0-2420 GCF_057473605.1 Mycobacterium sp. TH-M82
CGCCGGCGTGGGCGGTGCAGACCAACGGGGCACCCAATGTTTACGAACTGCCGAACAGCCCCGCGACCGACTTCTCCAATCCGGCGGAGAACCAAGCGTGGGATGCGTTCTGGTCGAACTCTGCAGCACCCAACGGGGCCGGGCTGGAAAACGACTACGCCCAGATGTGGGAGGCTGTTGCGGCTTACTTCAAAAACAATCCCGACGTCGCGGGCTTTGAGATCATGAACGAACCGCATCCGGGCAACGTCCTAGACGAGCTTCATCTGGGTAACGCAACGGTGGCAGACGTACTAGGAGACCCCCACTTTGACGCCCAGGAGCTCACCCCGTTCTACAACCAGGTGGACTCGGCAATTCGAGCCGTCGACCCGACCACGCCGGTCTGGTTCGAACCGAACGAGCTGTTCGACGCCGGGATTCCCACCCACCTGGGCACGGTCAATGACCCCAACACGGTCTTTTCGTTCCACGACTACTGCTATTTTTCATCGTTGTGTCCCGCTGAGCCGGATTTCACCGCTAGCGAGGCAAGCGCCTACGCGAAGGCCCACCATATTCCGGCGATGATGACGGAGTTCGGTGCCACCACCAACCTCACCGACATCAACGACGAAATGCATGCCGCCGACCAGCAGCAGGTGGGCTGGTCGGAGTGGGCCTTTAGCAACGCCGAAATAAGACCCTCGCCAGACGAGGACTTGGTGCTCAACGCCCACTTGCCTCCGAGCGGCGACAATCTCCACTCCGCCGTCCTGAAGACCCTGGCCGAGCCGTACCCTCAGGTGATTTCAGGCACCCCGAATTCCTGGTCGTTTGAGAACGGCACCTTCCAGTTCAGCTACTCCACCGAGATGGCTTCCGGCCAGGGCAGTTTCCCGGTCGGCTCGCAGACCGACATCTCGACCCCGGCCGTCGAGTTCCCCAACGGCTACCAGGTGCAGGTGACCGGCGGCCACGTGGTTTCGGCGGCCGATGCCCCCACCCTGGTCATCGCCTCGGATGCCGGCGCGAGCACCATCAGCGTCACCGTGACACCCGCCAGTGGCGCATCAGGGTAAAGCCTGATGGGCCCTGGCGAGATCACCCCGGACCATATCGACTACCTGTCGTTCAGCGGCTGGATCGACCGGCCGGCGGATATCGCCGCTGCCCTGGCCGTCGAGGTGACCTGTGACGTCGCGGTCATCGGTGGCGGCTACAGCGGGATGGCGGCGACGTTGCGGCTGGCCGAGCGGGGCGCAACGGTGGTTCTACTCGAATCGGGATTCTGCGGATGGGGCGCGTCGTCGCGCAACGCCGGCCATCTGACGCCCACGATCAGCGGTGACCCACGGCTGCTGAGCACCGTGTACCGTCGCCGCGCCGCCAACCTGGTCCGGATGGCCGACCACGCGGTCCACTTCACCGAAGGTCTGATCACCCGACTCGCGATCGAGTGTGACTACCAGCCGACCGGGAACGTCTCGGCAGCAATGACTGTCGCTCAGCTGCGACGCTCGGAGCGGATCACGGAAACTCTTCGCAACGCCGGTGCCGACGTCGCCTTCGTCACGGGCGACGACGCGGGCCTGCCCGAGGCCTTTCTCGGCGGCATTCTCGAAGGGGCGGGCGGCATATTGAACCCCGGCAAGTTCGCGCGCGGTCTGCGTGAAGCGGTATTAACTTGTGGTGCCAGGGTATTCGAACGGACACCGGTGTTGGCGCTCAACCGCGGCCGCACCGGGGTGGTCCTCAGCGTGCCGGGCGGTAGTGTGCGCGCGGAGCGAGTCATCCTTGCCACCAACGCTTACACTCGCGATCTCGACTTTGCGCCGAAGCGGATCGTCGCGCCCATGTGGATCACCCTCGCCGAGACCGAGCCGATCGATTCCGCCCGGCTGCAGGCGACCGGCTGGACCAGCCGAAGTGGTGTATACACCCAGCACCTGATTCTGGAGAGCTATCACCAAACATCCCGGAACACAGTCGTCTTCGGCAGCCGGGTCGCGCAGCCACCGCGAGGAGCACTGGGTGCCCGAGTGCCGAGTCAGCGTGTGGTGGCCGACATCGTGCGCGGCTTTCACGATCGTTTCCCCTCGCTGCGCGATGTCGGGGTGCGCCGTACCTGGGGCGGATGGATTGCGATGACACCGTCGTGGCTGCCGGTGGCCGGCGGGGCCGGCGGACGGGTTTTCTACGCCATGGGCTACAACGGTCACGATCTGGCCCAGGCGCCCTATCTGGGCACTATGCTCGCCGACCGCCTGGCCGGTGACGAGCGGCAGGACGATCTCGAGACGGTTTGGCAGGCGCGCCCGCGGTTCACTCCCACGCCGCTGTTCTCCGGCCCGATGCTACGGCTGGGCTGGGGGATCGACCGCGCCTGGGATCACTTCAACGCGTAGGGCACTGGGCCTGACGGTGACGGTTGCGGTTAC
>NZ_JBYCKY010000463.1:0-1924 GCF_057473605.1 Mycobacterium sp. TH-M82
GGCAGCGGAGATCCGTTCGGCCAGCAGCGCCATCCGCATCGCGCGGGTCCGGCCGATCGCGGCGGCCACCAGCGCCGACGCGCCTCCGTCGGGCATCAGCCCGATCTTGGTGAAGGCCAGCAGGAAAAACGCTGTGTCCGAAGCCAGCACCAGGTCGCACGCCAACGCCAGCGACACGCCGACGCCGGCGGCCGGTCCCTGGACGACGGCGACCGTCGGACGGGGCAGCGCCACGATGGACCGCACCGCACGGTTGGCCTCCGCGACGATGTCGGTCGCCACCCCTGCGGGTCCGTCCGCGGCGTCGTCGCTGCCGATGCCGGCCCCGGAGCTGAAGCCGCGGCCGGCGCCGCCGAGCCGGACCGCGCGGACCCGCGGATCGCCGGCGGCGTACTCCATCGCGTCGGCAATCCCGGCCAGCACCGGGGTGGTCAGCGAGTTGAGGCTGTCGGGTCGGTCGATGGTCACCGACAGCACTCCGTCGGCCAGCGCCACCGAGAGGCCCTGCACGACGGTTAGCGCCTCGATTCCGCAATCAGCAGTGGTCATAGACATCACCTTAAAGAGGCCGGGATGCAGGCCCGGCAGGGGCGGCTGGAGAGGCGGCTGTCAAGATGCAAAACAGCGGTTGTCCGGCCGGAGCGGCCGACGCCGCCAGCGCAGACGACAGGGAGGTCGAAGATGGCGGGACCACTGCACGGCTTGCGGGTTGTGGAACTGGCCGGGATCGGCCCCGGCCCGCACGCGGCGATGATCCTGGGCGACCTGGGTGCCGACGTGGTGCACGTGGGCAGGCCGGGCGGGACAGCGGGGACGCCGAACGCCACCCTGCGCAACCGCCGGTTGGTCAGTGTCGACCTCAAGTCCGACCAGGGACGACAGTCGGTGCTCGACCTGGTGGCCAAGGCCGACGTGCTCATCGAGGGCTACCGCCCCGGCGTCACCGAGCGGCTGGGGCTGGGTCCGCAGGACTGCGCGAAGGTCAACCCGCGACTGGTCTACGCGCGGATGACCGGGTGGGGGCAGACCGGCCCGCGCAGCCAGCAGGCCGGCCATGACATCAACTACATCTCGCTTAACGGTGTGCTGCATACCATCGGCCGCGCCGGCCAGCGGCCGGTCCCGCCGCTGAACCTGGTCGGCGACTTCGGTGGGGGGTCGATGTTCTTGCTGGTCGGCATTCTTTCCGCGCTGTGGGAGCGGCAGGCCTCGGGCCGGGGCCAGGTGGTCGACGCGGCGATGATCGACGGGTCGTCGGTGCTGATCCAGATGATGTGGGCGATGCGGGCCAGTGGGGTGTGGTCCGACGAACGCGGCACCAACATGCTCGACGGTGGTGCGCCCTATTACGACACCTACGAATGCGCCGACGGCCGCTACGTGGCGGTCGGCGCTATCGAGCCGCAGTTCTACGCGGCGATGCTGGCCGGGCTGGGTCTGGACGCCGCCGATCTGCCCGCGCAGAACGACGTGAGCCGCTGGCCGGAGCTGCGAGCCCGGCTGGGCGAGGTGTTCGCCGCCAAAGACCGCGACCACTGGGCGGCGGTGTTCGCCGACACCGACGCCTGTGTGACACCGGTGCTGGCGTTCGGGGAGGTGCAAGACGAGCCGCACGTCGCCGAGCGCGACACCTTCTATGACGACGGGCCGGACCCCAAAGGCCCGCAACCGATGCCCGCACCGCGGTTCTCCCGCAGCGTGCCGGGTATCCCGACACCGAGCGTCCAGACCGATGCGGCGACCGTGCTGCGCGACTGGGCCGGCGGAAAGGAATGACCTGATGCAGATCAAAGACAGTGTCGCGGTGGTGACCGGTGGCGCCTCCGGATTGGGCTTGGCGACCACCAGACGGCTGCTCGACGCCGGTGCGCAGGTTGTGGTGCTCGACCTCAAGGGCGCCGACGTGGTGCGCGAGCTCGGCGAC
>NZ_JBYCKY010000464.1:0-7690 GCF_057473605.1 Mycobacterium sp. TH-M82
GCCATCGACAGCGCGTCGGCGTAGCGCAGGTCGATCTCCTGCTGGCCGGGCGCGTTTTCGTGGTGGCTGTACTCGACCGAGATGCCCATCGTCTCCAACGCCTCGATCGCGTGCCGGCGGAAGTTGGTTGCCGAGTCGTGTATCGCCTGGTCGAAGTAGCCGGCGTCGTCGATAGGAACCGGCACCGACCCGTCGTAAGGGCCCGGCTGCAACAGGAAGAATTCGATCTCGGGGTGCACATAGCAGGTGAAGCCCAGGTCCGCAGCCCGGGACAACTGACGGCGCAGCACGTGCCGGGAGTCCGCCCAGGCCGGTGAGCCGTCCGGCATGGTGATGTCGCAGAACATCCGCGCCGAGTGGTGTGCGCCGCCGGTGCCGGTCCACGGCAGAATCTGGAAGGTCGACGAGTCGGGGCGGGCCACGGTGTCGGCCTCCGAGACCCGGGCGAAACCCTCGATCGCCGATCCGTCGAAGCCGACACCTTCGTCGAAGGCGCCCTCGAGTTCGGCCGGGGCGATCGCCACCGACTTCAGGTACCCGAGCACGTCGGTGAACCAGAGCCGGACGAAGCGGATGTCACGCTCCTCCAGCGTGCGGAGCACAAACTCCTTCTGTCGGTCCATGACCCGAAGCGTAGCAGCGTGTGTGGGTGCTAACAGCGCAGATCCGCTGGCGGCGACACCCGGTCGACCAGATAGCGCACCACCGCGGTGTCCACGCACCGGTCACCACCGAGCACGGCGGTGTGCTGGGTGCCCTGGTAGGTGATCAACGGGGCGCGCAGTTGCCGGGCCAGGTCGACACCGGCCTGATACGGGGTGGCCGGGTCGTGGGTGGTGGACACCACCACAACCGTGCCCGGCGCCGCCGGTGCTGCGATGTGCGGCGTCGACGTCGCCGGCACCGGCCACAGTGCGCAGACATCGCGCGGGGCGTCCCCGGTGAACCCCCCGTAGGACAAGAACGGCGCGGCCTGACGTATTCGCCGGTCGGCCTCCACCCAGGACGCCGAGTCGGTCGGTGACGGCGCGTCGACGCACCGGATCGCGTTGAAGGCATCCTGCGCGTTGGTGTAGCGCCCCTGCTCGTCGCGGCCCTGATAGTCGTCGGCGAGCTCCAGCAGGTCGTCGGCGGGAGTTCCGCGCTGCAACTCGCGCAGCCCGCCGGTCAGAAGTTTCCAGTACTGCGGGGTGTAGAGCGCATTGATGGTGCCGGTGATCGCGTCGGCGTAGCTCAGGCCACGCGGGTCGCTGGTCCGCGCCGGTGCGGTGACCAGCGGATCGACCAGCCCGTGGTACCGGTTCACCGCCTGGGCGGGGTCGGTGCCCAGCGGGCAGTCGGGTGAGCGGGCACAGGTCGCGGCGTAGTCGGTGAACGCCTGTTGGAAACCGGCCATCTGGTCGACGTTCTGGTCGACCGGGCCGACCTCGGGGTCGATGGCGCCGTCGAGCACCATGGCGCGCACGTGGTCGCCGAACCGCTGCAGGTAGTCCGTGCCCAGCTGGGTGCCGTAACTAAAACCGAGGTAGTTGAGCTGCTCGTCGCCGAGCGCCTGACGGACCAGGTCCATATCGCGTGCCGCGGACACAGTCCCGACGTTGGCCAGGAACCCAGTCCCCATCCGCTCCGCGCATTGCCGGGCCAGCTGCTGGTACAGCCCCTCGATGTGGGCCACCCCCGACGGGCTGAAGTCCACCATCGGCTCGCGACGGTACGCGTCGAGGTCGGCGTCGGTGCGGCAGCGCAGCGCGGGGGTGGAGTAGCCGACCCCCCGCGGATCGAACCCCACCAGGTCGAAGCGGCGAGAAAGCTCGGTGCCCGCCAGCGCCGTTGCCAGATTGACGGCGGCGTCCACCGCCGACGCACCGGGTCCGCCCGGATTGACCAGCAGCGATCCGATCCGCTCACCGGGCCCGCCCGTTGCCGGAATCCGGATCACCGCCAGCTTGGCCTGCTCGCCGCCGGGTTGCCGGTAGTCGACGGGGACGCCGACCGTGGCGCAGCGCGCGGTGAGAAGGTCGCCGAGGACGCCGATCAGCTCCGTGCAACTGCCCCAGACCGCCGGCGCCACCTGGGGACTCTGTGGGTTCTGGGGGTCCTGGGGGTCTTGGGGATCCCCAGACACGCTGCTGCCGGACTCCGGGGAAGCGTCGGCGGTTGCGGTCTCACCGGCAGTGCCCGCCGCCGGGATCACGACAAGAGCAACCAGCAGCGCAGAGGTCATCCGTCTGGCGCGCCGCACGGCCCACAGTCTTGCAGCGTCAGGGCACGGTCCGCGGGCGGAAAGGTCACGCGTTCGTCACTATTGCCGACTATTGCCGACTATCCGCTACCGCCGCCGGGGGGACGAGGGATCGTCGGTTCCCTGAAAGGCAAGCCCGGGCTGGCAAGGCTGTTGCGGCCCTACACCCCCATACCCCGCTGACCATCGCCGCTTTGCCGGAACAACCCGCCCAAACCAACAGAACCCCAGATCAAACCTTGGGAAATTGTTCATCTCAACGGCCGTAACGTCGGTGTGGTCAGGGAAAACCCGCAGCTCAGCCGATGGATCAAGGGCTTATACGCCGAAGATGCGCAGGCTGAAGGAACCTCCCGGATTAGTTGTGGTGTCCCCCGGCTGATGTTACGTTGGCGAGCGCCGGGGGGCAGTTCGGCCCAACGGACCGTTCACAGGAGGGGGTTGGTTTCACAATGAATCGTCACAGCAACACGCAGCGTGGTCGCGCGGGCAGAGCCGTGGGGCGCCGTGCGGCCGGTGCCGCCGGCGCGGTGGGCGCGTTTTTGGCGTTCGGGATGACACCGTTGGCGTCCGCGCCAGCCGCGCACGCCGACTTCGGCTTCGACGACGCGATCGACCAGGCGATCGCCGCGCTGGTCGGTGGGTTGGGCACGGTGGCGCCCGACGACGCCGGCGCGTCGGCGGCGGCAACGGGTGACGCGCTCTCGGGAATCGATGGGGTCCTCGTCGGTCTCTGGCAGGGCCTCTATGGCGCGGTCAGTGGCTTCGATCAGGCCCTGATCGGGACCGGTATCTTCAACCTCGTCAACCCGCTGTTTGAGTTTGCTGGTGCGTGTGGCCTGCTCTGCAATGGCGTCGATGCGCATCTGACCGACGGGATGACCGGCACACTTGTCGCAGCCGGTGACGGTGGCTGGCTGGGCGGTAACGGCGGCAGCGGTGTGCTGCACGACCTTTCGACCGGTGACGTGATCACCGGGACCGGTTCGGACGGGGGTAACGCCGAGCTGATCGGTGACGGCGGGATGGGTGGTGTCGGCGCCGCCGCGCACGGCACCACGGCGGCCGGCGCCGGCCTCGACGGCGGTAGCGGCGGCTTTCTCGGGGGCAACGGCGGCGAAGGCGGCCAAGGCGGCGCCGGTCTGGCCGATGGTGGATCTGCCGACCTGATGACCGGCGGCGCCGGCGGAACCGGCGGTGACGCGCACCTGTTCGGCTTCGGCGGCGAGGGCGGCCAAGGCGGTACCGGCGGCGCCGGCGCCGCCGCGACCCAGACCAGCGACACGGGTACTGGCGGCACCGGTGGTGTCGGCGGCGCCGGCGGTAACGCCGGGTCCATCCTGGGCGATAGCGGCGGCTCCGGTGACGGCGGCACCGGCGGCGTCGGCGGTACCGGATACACCACCCTCGTGAATCTCGATGGCGGCGCCGGCGGCGCCGGCGGTCAAGCCAGCGCCGACGTCGGTAAAGCTGGGGCCATCGGGGCCGTGGGCGAAGTCGGTAGCGGTGGTGACGGCGGTGCCGGTGGCGCGGCGAGTGCCGCTGCTTCTACCGGTGGCACCGGGGGTGCCGGCGGCGACGCCATAGTCGGCGGGGCCGCCGGCAACGGTGGCACCGGTGGCGCCGACACCGGCGCCCTTGGCACCGGTGGCACCGGTGGGGCCGGCGGCGCCGGCATCAAGGACACGGGCGCTCTCGACGGCGGCGACGGCGGCAACGGCGGCGCCGGCGGTACAGGTGCGACCGGCGGCGACGGCGGCACCGGCGGCGCCGGTGGCTCTGCCGCAAGCGGCACCGGCGGCGACGGCGGCACCGGCGGCACCGGCGGTGTCGGTGTCACGGCCGGCGGCGCGGGCGGCACCGGTGGTGCCGGTGGTGCCAGCGACAGCGGGGCCGGCGGTATCGGCGGCGGCGGCGGCACCGGCGGTGACGCCAAAGCTACCGACGGCGTCGCCGGCGCGGGTGGCACCGGCGGCGCCGGTGGTGACAACTCCACAGGCGCCGCGGCCGGCGGCAACGGCGGTGACGGCGGCACCGGCGGCGATGACACCGCCGGCACCGGCGGCCAAGGCGGCACCGGCGGCCACGGCGGCAGCTCCGACCAAGTCTTGGGCGCTGCCGGCTCATCCGGCGAAGCGCAACACGACGGCACAGGCGGCGCAGGCGGCGCAGGCGGCGCAGGCGCCCAGCCCGAGTCATAGGCCGGCGCTGGCCCAATTGGGAAGGCCCCGCACACCCCAGCGTGCGGGGCCTTCCCCTTGGCCCCTGCCGCGAACCTGCAACTCCCACCCACCCCTGCGCGCAAGTTCGGCTCCCGAGACACCTCGCAGGCGTGAAAATCGCCTCGCCAGCATCACCAGACCCATCGATTACGTATTTTCCGGGTCAACCGGCGTAGCGGCCGGCGGCATGAAGAATCGCCGAGCCGCACTCGACCTGCCCGGATGGGCAGACAGAGTCGTCATTCACCGTGACACTGTCATAGCCAGCGACGGCCAACACACGACTTCGTCGACACCGACCTGGGCAAAGGCGATCCCCTAATGGGGTCGACGACGCAGCCACCGACACCGAGTGGGTGAGCCTCGGCACCGACCACGACACCACCGAATGCGCCGTGGCCACCATCGCAACCTGGTGACACACCACCGGATCGCCTGCCTACCCGACCGCGAGTCGGCTGCTGATCTGCGCACACGGCGACGGCTCCAACGGCTACCGCACCCGGTTGTGCAACGACCGAACCGGCCCGCTTCGCCGACGAGACCGCAACCCAGCCAATAAACCAGGAACGTATACGCCGAACATGCACAGGCTGAATAAACCTCCCAGATTAGTTGTGGTCTCCCCCGACTGATGTTACGTTGGCAAGCGCCGAGGGCCAGTTCGGCCCAACAGACCGTTCACACGAGGGTCATTTCACGAGGGTTATTTCACAATGAGCCGTCACAGCAGCAACGCGCAGCGTCCTCGCGCAGGCAAACCCGTGGGACGGCGTGTAACCGGTGCCGCCGGCACGGTCGGCGCGTTTTTGGCCTTCGGTATGACACCGGTGACGTCCGCGCCGGCCGCGCACGCCGACTTCGGTTTCGACGACGCGATCGACCAGGCGATCGCCGCGCTGGCCGGTGGGTTGGGCGCGCTGGCCCCCGACGACGCCGGCGCGACAACAGCGGCAGCCGGTGACCCGCTCTCCGGAATCGCGACGGCGTTTCAACAAGATGTCTATCTGCCGCTGCACAACGCCGTTGAAGGCTGGATCACCAGCGCTGTCGGTGAGCAGGTCGACAAGGTCATCAACGCGCCGTTTGTCGATCTGACCGGACGCGGGCTGATCGACAACGGTGTTGATGGCAGCCAAGCAGACCCCAACGGTGGCGCCGGTGGCTGGCTGTTGGGCGACGGAGGTACCGGCTGGAGCTCCACCCAGGCCGGTGTGGCCGGCGGCAACGGCGGTGACGCCGGGCTATTCGGCAACGGCGGTGCTGGTGGTGATGGCGGTGCCGGCGCGGCCGGCGGCAACGGCGGCAACGGCGGGTCGGTGATCGGTGACGGCGGTGATGGCGGCAACGGCGGTGCTGGAAGCGCCGGTGAGGCCGGCGGCAACGGCGGCAACGGTGGTCTTGGTGGGTTCCGATTCAGTGTCGGCGGCAACGGCGGTGTCGGCGGCGACGGCGGTACTGGTGCGGCCGGCGGAAACGGCGGCAACGGCGGGTACTTCACCCCCGATCCGACGACCCCCTACGCCGCCGAGTTCGCGATCGGTGGTAACGGCGGTAACGGCGGCGACGGCGGCGCCAGTGCGGTCGGTGGCACCGGAGGTGCCGGCGGCAACGGCGGCGATGGCGGCTTCGGTAGTTTCCTGACTGGTATCTCCGGCCACGGTGGTGACGGCGGCGCCGGCGGCGCCGCTACCGGCACCGGCAGCACCGGTGGTCCCGGCGGTGACGGTGGTGCCGGCGGCGGCGGCACGGCGAGTAAGAGTCTGTTCTTTCCCGCCTCCCTCTTCGGTACCGACGGTGGTGCTGGCGGCGCTGGCGGTGCGGGCGGGATGGCTACCGGTGTAGACAGCACCGGAGGCGCCGGCGGCGACGGCGGCGACGGCGGCGACGGCAGCTGGCTCGGCACCAGTTCCGGTGGCGCCGGCGGCGCAGGGGGTGCTGGTGGGGCAGCAGTCGGCAACGGCAGTGCCGGCGGTGCAGGGGGTGCCGGTGGTAACGGCAATTTGAGTAGTTTCTACGGGCCTGGCGTCGGTGGTGACGGCGGCGATGGTGGTGCGGGCGGCATGGCTACCGGTGTAGACAGCAGCGGAGGCCACGGCGGCGACGGCGGTAGTGGTGGGGGATCACCGTTTGGTTTTGGTGCCGCCGGTAACGGCGGGACCGGTGGTGCCGGAGGTGCGGCTTCTGGCGCTGGTGGCGCCGGCGGGGATGGCGGCAACGGCGGTTTCGGCCTTAACGGCGGCGTCGGCGGCAACGGCGGTGCCGGTGGTGACAACACCACAGGCACCGCGGCCGGCGGTAACGGCGGTGATGGCGGTGCCGGCGGCAACGAGACCTACGGCATCGGCCACGGCGGCACCGGCGGCACCGGAGGCCACGGCGGGAGCTCCGACAGCCAGGCGGGCGCTGCCGGCTCACCCGGCAGCCCGCAACACGACGGCACGGGCGGCGCAGGCGGCGCAGGCGGCGCAGGCGCCAAGCCCAAGTCATAGATCGGCGCTGAGAAATGGGGAACGCCCCGCACGCCGCGGCGTGCACACCATCCGGGCAGATCAGCCGTCAGCACTGTGTGTGCGGCGGCGGCAGGGCACCGTCGATCAGGTAGCTGGTCGCGTAGCCGTCGACGCAGTCGTTGCCCTGGAAGACCACCGTGTGCTGGGTTCCGTTGAAGGTGAGCAACCCGCTGTGCAGCTGTCTGGCCAGGTCGACACCGGCTTGGTAGGGGGTGGCCGGGTCGTGGGTGGTGGACACGATCAACGTCGGCGGCAGGCCGGGTGCATAGATCACGTGCGGCTCGCTGGTCGGCGGCACCGGCCAGAACGCGCAGGTGCTCAGCGGAGCGTCGCCGCTGAACTTCCCGTAGCTCATGAACGGGGCCACCTCGCGGGAACGCCGGTCTTCCTCGATCACCTTGGCGCGGTCTTTGATCGGGGGCTGGTCCACGCAGTTGACCGCCACCCGCGCATCGGTGGCGTTGGTGTAGCGGCCTCGCCCGTCGCGGCGCATGTACAGGTCGGCCAGCATCAACAGGGTGTCACCGTGCCCGTGGGCCAACTCGGTCAACCCATCGGTCAGGCGGCTCCAGAATGTCGGGGCATACAGCGCCATGATGGTGCCGACGATGGCGTCGGGATAGCTCAGGCCGCGCGGGTCCTTGGTCTTCGCCGGTTTGTCGACCAGCGGGTCGACCAGGCTGTGGTAGACGTCGACCGCCTTGGCGGGGTCG
>NZ_JBYCKY010000465.1:0-14882 GCF_057473605.1 Mycobacterium sp. TH-M82
GCCCGGCGTCGATGACGTTCACCGACGGCACCATCGTCGGTGCGGTGCTCGACCGCAACGGTCTGCGCCCGTCCCGCATCTGGGTCACCGAGGACGGACTGGTGGTGATGGCCTCGGAGGCCGGCGTGCTCGACGTGGACCCTGCCAAGGTGGTGCGCCGGATGCGGCTGCAGCCGGGCCGGATGTTCCTGGTGGACACCGCGCAGGGCCGTATCGTCGCCGACGAGGAGATCAAAGCGGAGCTGGCCGCAGAACACCCCTATCAGGAGTGGCTCGACGCGGGGCTCGTCCCGCTCGAGGACCTGCCGCAGGGCGATTACGTGCGAATGCCCCACGAGCGACTCGTCAAGCGGCAGCTGGTGTTCGGCTACACCTACGAAGAACTCAACCTGCTGGTCGCGCCGATGGTTCGCGGCGGCGCCGAACCGATCGGTTCGATGGGCACCGACACCCCGGTCGCGGTGCTGTCCCAGCGGCCACGGATGCTCTACGACTACTTCCAGCAGCTGTTCGCGCAGGTGACCAATCCGCCCCTGGACGCCATCCGCGAGGAGGTGGTGACCAGCCTGCAGGTCACCACCGGCGGGGAGCGCGACCTGCTCACGCCCCAAGCGGCGTCCTGTCACCAGATCACGCTGCAGCAGCCGATCCTGCGCAACCACGAGCTGGCCAAGCTGGTCAACCTCGACCCGGACGCCGAGGTCAACGGCTATCCGCACGGCATGCGTTCGGCGGTGATCCGCTGCGTGTACCCGGTCGCCGAGGGTGGCGCGGGTCTGGCCGCCGCGCTGGACGAGGTGCGGGCGCAGGCGTCGGCCGCCATCGCCGACGGCGCGCGGGTGATCATCCTGTCCGACCGCGAATCCGACGAGACGATGGCGCCGATCCCGTCGTTGCTCGCGGTGGCGGGCGTGCATCATCACCTGGTGCGCGACCGGACGCGCACCCAGGCGGGCCTGGTCGTGGAGACCGGCGACGCCCGCGAGGTGCACCACATGGCGCTCCTGGTCGGCTGCGGCGCCGCGGCGATCAACCCCTACCTCGCGTTCGAGTCGATCGAGGACATGCTCGACCGCGGCGTCTTCGACGGTTTCGACCGCGACACGGCGCTCAACAACTACGTCAAGGCCGCCGGCAAGGGCGTGCTCAAAGTGATGTCCAAGATGGGCATCTCGACGCTGGCCTCCTACACGGGGGCGCAGCTCTTCCAAGCGGTGGGGATCTCCGAGGACGTCCTCGACGAGTACTTCACCGGGCTGGCCTGCGCGACCGGCGGGATCACCCTGGAGGACATCGCCGCCGACGTTGCCGCCCGGCACCGCCTGGCCTACCTGGACCGGCCCGAGGAGCGCGCGCACCGCGAACTCGAGGTGGGCGGGGAGTACCAGTGGCGGCGCGAGGGCGAGTACCACCTTTTCAACCCCGAGACGGTCTTCAAGCTGCAACACTCGACCCGCACCGGCCAGTACAAGATCTTCAAGGAGTACACCCGCCTGGTCGACGACCAGAGCGAGCGGATGGCCTCCCTGCGCGGGCTGCTGAAGTTCCGCTCCGACGTTCGCCCGCCGGTGCCGCTGGACGAGGTCGAGCCGGCCAGCGAGATCGTCAAGCGCTTCTCGACGGGCGCGATGAGCTACGGGTCGATCTCCGCCGAGGCCCACGAGACGCTCGCCATCGCGATGAATCGGCTCGGTGGGCGGTCCAACAGCGGTGAGGGCGGCGAGGACGTCGCACGGTTCGACCGCGACCCCAACGGCGACTGGCGCCGCAGCGCGATCAAGCAGGTCGCCTCCGGGCGGTTCGGCGTAACGTCGCACTACCTGACGAACTGCACCGACATCCAGATCAAGATGGCCCAGGGCGCCAAACCCGGTGAGGGCGGCCAACTTCCGGGACACAAGGTGTACCCGTGGGTCGCCGAGGTGCGGCATTCGACGCCCGGAGTCGGGCTCATCTCGCCGCCGCCGCATCACGACATCTACTCCATCGAGGACCTGGCGCAGCTCATCCACGACTTGAAGAACGCCAATCCCTCGGCGCGGGTGCACGTGAAACTGGTGTCCGAGAACGGCGTCGGCACGGTGGCCGCGGGCGTGTCCAAGGCGCACGCCGACGTGGTGCTGATCTCCGGGCACGACGGCGGCACCGGGGCCACCCCGCTGACGTCGATGAAGCACGCCGGGGCGCCGTGGGAACTCGGCCTGGCCGAGACGCAGCAGACCTTGCTGCTCAACGGGTTACGCGACCGGATCGTCGTCCAGGTCGACGGTCAGCTGAAGACGGGGCGCGACGTGATGATCGCCGCGCTGCTCGGCGCCGAGGAATTCGGTTTCGCCACCGCGCCGTTGGTGGTGTCCGGCTGCATCATGATGCGGGTATGTCATCTGGACACCTGCCCGGTCGGCGTGGCGACCCAGAACCCGCTGCTGCGCGAGCGTTTCAACGGCAAGCCCGAGTTCGTGGAGAACTTCTTCATGTTCCTCGCCGAGGAAGTCCGGGAATACATGGCGCAGCTAGGTTTCCGGAACTTCAACGAGGTCGTCGGGCAGGTCGGCTCGCTGGACACCACGCTGGCCCGCGCGCACTGGAAGGCGCACCGGCTGGATTTGGCGCCGGTGCTGCACGAGCCGGAGTCGGCCTTCATGAACCAGGACCTGTACTGCAGCTCGAGTCAGGATCACGGTCTGGACAAGGCGCTGGATCAGCAGTTGATCGTGATGAGCCGCGAGGCGCTGGATTCCGGTAAGCCGGTGCGGTTCTCCACCACGATCAGCAACGTGAACCGCACGGTGGGCACGATGTTGGGCCACGAGTTGACGAAAGCCTATGGTGGGCAGGGCCTGCCGGACGGAACCATCGACATCACCTTCGAGGGCTCCGCGGGCAACAGCTTCGGCGCATTCGTGCCGCGGGGGATCACGTTGCGTGTCTACGGCGACGCCAACGACTACGTCGGCAAGGGTCTGTCGGGTGGCCGGCTCGTGGTTCGCCCGTCGGACAATGCCCCGCAGGATTATGTGGCCGAGGACAACATCATCGGGGGCAACGTCATCTTGTTCGGTGCCACCAGTGGGGAGGCTTACTTGCGCGGCGTGGTCGGCGAGCGATTCGCGGTGCGCAACTCCGGGGCGCACGCCGTGGTGGAGGGCGTCGGCGACCACGGGTGCGAATACATGACCGGGGGCAAGGTCGTCATCCTCGGCCGTACCGGCCGCAACTTCGCGGCCGGCATGTCCGGCGGGGTGGCCTACGTCTACGATCCGGACGGCGAACTGCCGCAATATCTCAACACCGAGATGGTGGAACTCGAGAGCCTCGAGTCCGACGACGAGGAATGGCTGCACGGCATGATCCAGGCGCACGTCGACAACACCGATTCCGCGGTCGGGCAGCGGATCCTGGCCGACTGGCCGGGGCAGCGGCGGCATTTCGCCAAGGTAATGCCGCGGGACTACAAGCGGGTGTTGCAGGCGATCGCCGAGGCCGAGCGCGACGGCCTGGACGTCGACAAGGCGATCATGGCGGCCGCGCATGGCTGACCCGTCCGGCTTCCTGAAGTTCACGCACCGGGAACTGCCGAAGCGCCGTCCTGTCCCGCTGCGGTTGCGCGACTGGAACGAGGTCTACGAGGACTTCGACTCCGAGACGTTGCGCGAGCAGGCGACCCGCTGCATGGACTGCGGCATTCCCTTCTGCCACAACGGCTGCCCGCTGGGCAACTTGATCCCGGAATGGAATGACCTGGTCCGCAACGGTCGGTGGCGCGACGCCATCGAGCGGTTGCACGCCACGAACAACTTCCCCGACTTCACCGGCCGGCTCTGCCCGGCGCCGTGTGAGCCGGCCTGCGTGCTCGGCATCAACCAGGATCCGGTGACGATCAAGCAGATCGAGCTCGAGATCATCGACAGGGCTTTCGAGGAAGGCTTCGTGACGCCGCTACCCCCGCACACGCGGACCGGAAAGACGGTCGCGGTGGTGGGTTCGGGCCCGGCGGGCCTGGCCGCGGCGCAGCAGCTCACCCGCGCCGGCCACGCCGTCACCGTGTTCGAGCGTGCGGACCGCATCGGCGGCCTGCTGCGCTACGGCATTCCGGAGTTCAAGATGGAAAAGCGCGTCCTGGACCGGCGGCTGGACCAGATGCGCGCCGAGGGAACCGAATTCCGGCCCGGCGTCAACGTCGGGGTCGACCTCACCGTCGAGGCGCTGCGGGCCGACTTCGACGCGGTGGTCCTGGCCGGCGGAGCCACCGACTGGCGCGACCTGCCGGTGCCCGGCCGCGAGCTGGACGGTATCCACCAGGCGATGGAGTTCCTGCCCTGGGGCAACAAGCAGGCGCTCGGCGACCTCGGCGACGGGGAGGTCGGTCCGGACGGGCAGCCGCCGATCACCGCCAAGGGCAAAAAGGTCATCATCATCGGCGGCGGTGACACCGGGGCGGACTGCCTGGGGACCGTGCACCGGCAGGGCGCGGTCGCGGTGCACCAGTTCGAGATCATGCCGCGGCCGCCGGACACCCGCGCGCAATCCACGCCCTGGCCGACCTACCCGCTGATGTACCGAGTGTCCTCGGCGCACGAAGAGGGCGGCGAGCGGGTGTTCTCGGTGAACACCGAGGAGTTCGTCGGCAAGGACGGTCGCGTGACCGGGCTCAAGGCGCACGAGGTCACCATGCAGGACGGCAAGTTCGTCAAGGTCGAGGGCTCGGAGTTCGAGCTCGAGGCGGACCTGGTGCTGCTGGCGATGGGGTTCGTCGGGCCCGAGAAGTTGGGCCTGCTCACCGACCTCGGGGTCAAGCTGACCGAGCGCGGAAACGTCGCGCGCGGCGCCGATTTCGAGACGTCGGTGCCCGGCGTCTTCGTCGCCGGCGACATGGGCCGGGGCCAGTCGCTGATCGTTTGGGCGATCGCCGAGGGCAGGGCCGCGGCCGCGGGCGTGGACCGCTACCTGATGGGGTCGACGGCGCTGCCGGCGCCCGTCAAGCCGACCGCGGTGCCGCTTCAGTAATCACAACAGTAACGCCAGAAACACGCGTAACAAAATCGGCGAGTCTGGCCCCGTTTGCCAGAGGACGGGTGTCTAATGATTCGCAGTGGGCTTCATCACACCACGGGCCACGGTGGAGTCACGCTGACTGGACCGACCGCAGGAGCGATCACTGTGAATGTCAACCCGGTACCCCGGTCGCGGGTGGGGCGAATCGCCTGGTCAATGTTTCGCCACCCCGTAAAGAGCCGCGAATTTCCCGCCAAGAACGAACGCTTGGTGACCGCCGAGGAGATGTTGCTGTTCGGCGTGTAACCGCCCCTCACCACGCACTCACCGGTCCGCGGAGAGTTTGCTCGGTGCTGCCGAAGCGCTATTTCGCCCCGTCCCACAGCCCCGAATCCCGGATGGCCTCGGCCATCGGTTCGAGCACGGCGGGGTCGTGCGGCGGGGCGATGTAGACGATGCCCAGATCGAGGCCCTCGGCGGCGAGCCCGGCGGCGTCCTCGAGCACCTTGCGGTAGTTGCGCTCCCGGTCCAGCCCGAGGTGCGCGGACAGCGTGATCTCCTTCGGGTCGCGTCCGATGTCCGCGCAGCGTGCGGCCAGCACGTCGCGCTTGCGGGCGAACTCCTCCGGTGAGCCACCGGCGAAGTTCCAGTGCTGGGCGTAGCGCGCGGTGATCGGCAGGGTGCGCTTCTCGCCGCTGCCGCCGATGCAGATCGGCGGGTGCGGGCGCTGCGGCCCCTTGGGTTCGTTGCGGGCGCCCTCGAGCCGGTAGTACTTGCCGTCGAAGTCGGTGATCTCCTGGCTGAGCAGGCTGATCAGCACCTGGCACGCCTCCTCGAAGCGGTCGAAGCGTTCCCGGATGCCGCCCAACTCGATGCCGTAGGCGCCGGACTCCTCCTCGTTCCAGCCGGCGCCGATCCCCAGTTCGAGCCGCCCGCCGGAGATGATGTCGAGCGCGGCGGCCATGTTGGCCAGCACCGCGGGGTGGCGGTAGTGGACGCCGGTGACCAGGGTGCCCAGCCGCAGCCGGCTGGTGGCCTGGGCCAGCGCCGTCAGCGTCGTCCAGCCCTCCAGGCAGGGACCGGTGCTGTCGGAGAAGATCGGATAGAAGTGGTCGAAGGTCCACCCCGATTCGTAGACCTCGATGTCGTCGGCCGCCCGCCAGACGGCCAGCATGTCTGCCCAGGTGGTGTTCTGGGGGGATGTCTTGAACGCGAATCGCATGCTCTCGACGGTAGCCGATCTTTATGACGCGCAACTAAACTCGAGCGGTGGGTGACGCGCTGGGGATCGACACCAGGGTCATGCTGCTGGCGGCGGGTCTGATCTTCCTGCTGGCCCTGGTTCTCGGGGTCTGGAAGTACCGGCAGATCATGGCCTCCGGCGAGGGCCGGGCACATCCCTACGTCGACATCGCGCACCGGGCGGCGTTGCTCTACTCGTTCGCGACGCTGCTGGTCGCGGTGTTCGTCGAACTCAGCGCCTGGCCGGCGTGGGTGAACCTGACCGCGGCGGGCGTCGTCGTGTTCTTCTTTGTCGCGGCCATTCTCAGCTACGTCGGCCACGGCGCGCGGCGTGACACCGTGAATCAGTTCGAGAAATCCGGCCGGGCACTGGCGCTGGGGATGGCCCTGCTGATCGCCGGCGAGATCGGCGGGTTCGCGGTTCTTCTCGCCGGGTTCGTCGCCGGGCAGCTGTGGTGAGCTGCTTCGCGTGGCTTCGCCCCGCGGGCGCGGGCACACTGGAGGAATGGATCCGGTAGTCGCGCTGCGACAGATCGCCTACTACAAGGACCGGGCGCGGGAAGACTCCCGGCGTGTCATGGCGTACCGCAACGCGGCCGACGTCGTCGAGGGCCTGGACGGCGCGGCCCGCGAGCGGCACGGCCGGGCCGACAGCTGGCAGTCGCTGCCGGGCATCGGGCCCAAGACCGCCAAGGTCATCGCGCAGGCGTGGTCGGGTCGCGAGCCCGACGCCCTGGTCGAACTGCGTTCCACGGCAAACGATCTCGGGGGCGGAAAGATCAGGACGGCCCTGCGCGGTGATCTGCACCTGCATTCGAACTGGTCGGACGGGTCGGCGTCGATCGACGAGATGATGGCCACCGCGGCGGCGCTGGGCCACGAATACTGCGCGCTGACCGATCATTCGCCGCGGCTGAAGATCGCCAACGGCCTGTCCCCGGACCGGTTGCGCGAGCAGCTCGACGCGATCGACGGGCTGCGCGAGAAGTTCGCGCCGATGCGCATCCTCACCGGGATCGAGGTGGACATCCTCGAGGACGGTGGCCTGGACCAGGAACCCGAGCTGCTGGAGCGCCTCGACGTGGTCGTGGCCAGCGTGCACTCCAAGCTGTCGATGGATGCGGCGGCCATGACCCGCCGCATGATCCGAGCCGTCTCCAATCCCCACGCCGACGTGCTGGGCCACTGCACCGGCCGACTGGTCTCCGGCAACCGCGGCATCCGACCCGAGTCGAAGTTCGACGCCGAGGCGGTGTTCAGCGCCTGCCGCGAGCACGGCACCGCGGTGGAGATCAACTCCCGGCCCGAGCGGCGCGACCCGCCGACCCGGTTGCTGAACCTGGCGCTCGAGATCGGCTGCATCTTCAGCATCGACACCGACGCGCACGCGCCCGGTCAGCTGGACTTCCTCGGCTACGGCGCCCAGCGCGCGCTGGACGCCGGCGTGCCCGTCGACCGGATCGTCAACACCTGGTCCGCGAACGAGCTGCTGGAGTGGGCGGGCTCAGTCGGGTAGGTGCGGCGTCTCCACGCCGGTCTCGCGGCCGAGCAACACCGACGGGGTGAGTGCGGATCTGCCGTAGCGGCGGCGCACCGTGTCGATCGCCTCGTCGACGGCGAGCCGGTCCCGGTGAACGGCAGCATCAGCTGCTGGGCGCCGCCGCCGTCGATGCCCGACACCGCGAAGCCGATCGGGGTCAATCCGCGCTCGGCGGCCAGGACGGGTTGCGTCGCCGACGTGGGCGATGCCAACGTTCGCGAGCGGGTGGCCCGCCCGATGCCGTCGAACCGCAGCCGCAGCACCACGGTGCGGCCAGCTGCGCGCAGCCGGGCGGTGATCCGGTCGACCAGGTTGACCACCACCGCGTCGAGGCGGACAGGCGACATCGCGGAGTCGGCCCGGCCCAACGCCCGCTGCGCACCCGCGGACTGGCGGCGCAAACCGGGGGCCACCTCACGTTCGTCGACGTTGCGCGACAGGGCATACAGCCGGCGGCCCATTGCGGCACCCACCAGCGAGGCCAGCGCGGACTCGCCGAGCTCGGCGATGTCGACCGGCGTCCCCGAAACCCGGCGCAACCCGGCGTCGTCGAGAAACGCCTCGTCCACCTAGACCGGCTCGACGAGCGGGGTGCAGTCCCGGAACATCTCGAACACGGGCTCGCTGGCGCGGGCGTAGGCGCTCGTGTGCGGCGGCCCCCGATGCTCACCGGGCGCCCGCGCAGCCCCGGGTCGTCGCGTTGTTCGACCGACGCGTAGAACGAATCCAATTCCGCGTGCAGGACGGATGCCTCACACCGCACGAACATGTGTTCGCACGCGGCGGCGACAACTATTCCGGTTCGCCGTAGATGCTGCTTACCCAGATGTGGGTCAGGGTGTCGACGACCCGGGCCTCGTCGACGGCCGGCACCTCGGCCGACAGCGCGGCCATCATGGTGCGCTCGTTCATCTGGTTCAGCGACGTGGCCAGGTCTGCGGCCGGGATGGTCTCCGGCGCGGCGCCGCGGGTCCGCTCGGCGGTGATCATGGCCGCCGTCTGGTCGATCCACTTCTGCATGAAGCCCAACCACACCGCCCGCAGCTCCGAGCTGGTCGCCAGCGCCTCGGTGGCGGCCCGGGCCAGCGCACGGTGCGAGCTGAACGCGGTGAAGAAGGCGTCGATGCCGTTGCGCCACACCCGCTTCGGGTCCTTGGGCAGCCGCTGCACCGCGCCGTCGAATTCGGCGTCGGCACGCGCGATCACCGGCTCGAGCAGCGAGAGCACCACCGCTTCCTTGGACTTGAAATAGAAGTAGAACGTGGGCCGCGACAGGCCCGCCCCCCTGGCCAGGTCGTCGACCGAGATGTCGGCGAACGGACGCTCCTCGAGGAGTCGCTCGGCGGTCGCCAGGATCGCCTGCTCCCGGTCGTCGCCGGAGGGGCGCGCTGCGCGGCGGCCGCGCAGGGCGCGCGTCTGGCGTGTGGTGGTCACGGCAGCGACTTTACACGGTGTCGATAGTTTCGACATGTCGTTGACGCAATCGACACCGTGTTGATAACGTAGCGGCATGACTGAGCACCTTGACGTCGTCATCGTCGGCGCCGGCATCTCCGGCGTGAGCGCGGCCTGGCACCTGCAGGACCGCTGCCCTACCAAGAGCTACGCCATCCTGGAGAAGCGGGAAGCAATGGGCGGCACCTGGGACCTGTTCCGCTACCCGGGAATTCGTTCAGACTCCGACATGCACACGCTGGGCTTCCGATTCCGCCCGTGGACCGAACGACAGGCCATCGCCGACGGCAAGCCGATCCTCGACTACGTCAAGGGCACCGCGGCCATGTACGGCATCGACAAGCACATCCGGCTCAACCACAAGGTGCTCGGTGCCGACTGGTCCCACGCGGAGAACCGCTGGACGCTGCAGATCGACGACAACGGCACGCCGGGCACGATCACCTGCACCTTTCTGTTCCTGTGCAGCGGCTACTACAACTACGAGCAGGGCTACGCCCCGGAGTTCCGGGGCGCGCAAGACTTCACCGGCCCGATCATCCACCCGCAGCACTGGCCCGAGGACCTCGACTACGCCGGCAAGAACGTCGTCGTGATCGGCAGCGGCGCCACGGCGGTGACCCTGATTCCCGCGCTGGCGGAGTCAGGCGCCGGACACGTCACGATGCTGCAGCGCTCACCGACCTACATCGTCTCCCAACCCAAGCGCGACAAGATGGCCGAGCGGCTCAACCGCCTGCTGCCGGACACCCTGGCCTACACCGCCATCCGCTGGAAGAACGTGCTGCGCCAGGCGGCGCTCTACGGCGCCTGCCGGAAGTGGCCGCGGCGCATGCGCAAGATCCTGCTCGGCTTTGTCGAACGCCAGCTGCCCGAGGGCTATGACGTGGCGAAGCACTTCGGCCCGCAGTACAACCCGTGGGACCAGCGGTTGTGCCTGGTGCCCAGCGGCGACCTGTTCCGCGCCATCCGGAAGGGCCGGGCCGAGGTGGTCACCGACACCATCGACCGGTTCACCCCGACCGGCATCCGGCTCAACTCCGGCCAGGAGCTGCCCGCCGACATCATCATCACCGCAACCGGTTTGAACCTGCAGCTGTTCGGCGGCGCGACTGTCACCGTCGACGGGGAGCCGGTGGACCTGACCACGACGATGGCCTACAAGGGCATGATGCTGTCCGGACTGCCGAACATGGTCTACACCGTCGGCTACACCAACGCGTCGTGGACGCTGAAGGCCGACCTGGTGTCCGAGTTCGCCTGCCGGGTGCTGAACTACATGGACGACAACGGGTTTGACACCGTGGTGGTCGAGCACCCGGGGTCCGATGTCGAGGAGCGCCCGTTCATGGAGTTCACTCCCGGGTATGTGCTGCGCTCGCTCGACGAGCTGCCCAAGCAGGGCTCGCGCAAGCCGTGGCGGCTCAACCAGAACTACCTGCGCGACATCTTGCTGATCCGGCACGGCAAAATCGATGACGAGGGCTTGCGGTTCACCAAAAAGCCCGCGCCCGTAGCGGTTTAGGAATCGCCTACAGCGACGACGACGATGCCGTCGTCGTCGCTGTAGGCGATCTGCCCGGGCGCGAACGTCACCCCGCCGAGGCTGATCTCGACGTCGCGCTCGCCCGCCCCGGTCTTGGTGCTCTTGCGGGGGTTGGTCCCCAGCGCCTTGATGCCGATGTCGATCCCACGCAGGGCGGCGGCGTCGCGGACGGCGCCGTTGATCACCAGCCCGGCCCAGCCGTTGGAGCGGGCCAGTTCGGCGATGACGTCTCCGACCAGCGCGGTGTGCAGCGAACCGGCGCCGTCGACGACCAGCACACCGCCCGCGCCCGGTTCGGAAAGCACGGATTTGAGCAGCGCGTTGTCCTGGAAGCACCGCACGGTGCTGATCGTTCCGGCGAAGTGCGGGCGCCCGCCGAACTGGCGGAACTGAAGATCGCAGCTGCGCACGTCGGGCCCGATTTCATCGACGAGGTCGGCGGTGGGCCGGAATTCCACGGTCACCTCAGCGGCGGCGTAGCTGGCGGATCAACAGGATGGCCAGCAGGCCGAGGGCGACCGCGACGATCAGGGGGACCGGGGACTGTCCCGGGGCCGGCGCCGGAATGTCGCGCGACACCGGGTTGGGTGCGGATTCCACCGCGGACTTCGCTTGTGCGGCGACAGCTTTGGCGGCTGCGGCGAGGTCACCGTTGGTTTCGGCCCGCTGCGCCGCCGCGACGGGTTGCCCGGCCGGCTCCTGCAGCCGTTCCGGGGGCGGCGGGCTCTTGGCGGGAGCCTTCTTGGCGGGGGCCTTCTTGGCCGCTGCGTTCGCGGCGGGCGCCTTCTTGGCGGGGGTCTTCTTAGCCGGAGCTTTCGCGGTCTTCTTGGCCGCCTTGGCAGGAGGTGCCTTCTCCGGCGGCGTCGGCGCGCCGTCGGATTGGTGATCGGGTTGCTCTTGCGGGTCTGCCATGCGGCCGCTCCTTTGCGCCATGCTCGTCGCGCATGAAAATTACTCTCGTCCCATCATGCCAGGAGGTCCGGTGGCGTCTGGGCCACACCGGCGCCGCTCACGGCCTGCGGCGGACCGCCCAGATGCCGCCCGCGGCCACGAGGGCCACCGTCACCACCACGAACGGCCACAACGGCGGGCTGCCGCCGCCCCGGTGGGGGACCGCGGCCGGCTCCGGTGTACCGGTGCCCGGCACCGTCAGCCGAAACGACCAGGATCCCGACACCACGTGGCCGTCCGCCGAGGTCACCCGGTAGTTGACCGTGTACGT
The DNA here is from genome assembly GCF_057473605.1 of Mycobacterium sp. TH-M82. Taxonomy (NCBI): domain Bacteria; kingdom Bacillati; phylum Actinomycetota; class Actinomycetes; order Mycobacteriales; family Mycobacteriaceae; genus Mycobacterium; species Mycobacterium sp. TH-M82. The sequence continues at coordinate 12,001 of NZ_JBYCKY010000465.1, forward strand.
CCCGGCCGGCCCGAGCGGGCGCAGCGCGATGCCGACGACCGCACCCTGCACCTCCGGGTCTCCGGTGGACCACACGTTGCCGTCGGGACCGACCACCGTCATTGCCGCGAACGCGGGCTGCAGCCGTTCGTCGAAAGTGGCGCTCACCCGGTCGGGCCCCGCCGTGAGGTCGGCGCCGTCCGCGGGATCCGCGGAGATCCGGGTCGCGTGCGCCAGCGCGACCGGGGCCTGCAGCGTTGCCGTCGTGACCAACGCGGCCATCGTGGCCAGCAACAGGCTCAACCAGGCGGCGGCGCCGGCGGCGTGGGCCGCACGCCCGTGGGGCAGGGACATCTCAGACCGAGGCCAGTCCGAGGCGGGCCATCACGTCGGCCTCGATACCGTCCAGCTGCGAGGAGATCGCGGCGTGGGCCGCCCGGCGCCGCGCGGCGGGCATGTTCTCGGCGGCGAGGACGGCCGCCGACAGATCGGTGAGCCGCTCGGTCATCGCGGCGACGAACTGCTTCGTCTCGGCGTCCTTCGGCTTCTTCTCCTGCAACAGGCGCAGGGACTTCTCGGATCCGGCAACGCGGGCCGACAGCTGGGCTCCGCGCCCGGAGAACTGGCCGATCTGCGCCAGCGGGATGCCGAGTTGGTCCGCGCGACGCTGGTCGATCACCGCCCGCGCGGCCACGGCAGCCCGGTAGAGCACGGGCGTGAGGACCGGTGCGAGCAGCCGGGACACCGTCAGCGCGCGCCGAATCCGCGTCGGCGAGAGCAGCTTGCCCTCGCGTGCCGCCTTGAGCTCCGTCTCGGCGACCTTCAACGCCGTCCGGTCGCTGTCGCGCTGAGCCTTGATCTGTGCCCTGAGCGCCTTGGCCGCGGCCTTCTCGGAGGACTTCCGATCGTCCTTCATGCGGCGGGCCTCGTTCTTGGCGGCGAGCCTGGCCTCCATCTTGGCGCGGGCCGTGATCGCCCGGGCTTCGGCGCGACGCGTCGCGCGACTCTTTCGTTTGCGGAACAGGCCCATGAGCCAACACTAATGGGGATGGACCTGCGGCAGTCCGCCAGGTCAGGCTGCGCAGGTGTTGGCGTGGCTAGGCGCCCAGGCGTTCCGCGGTGGCCATCCGGTCCGCGTTGCGCAGCTCGTGCGCCCGCGCCAAGAGTTCCTGCTTGGACTCCGGGGAGAGCTCGACGGCGGCCAGCGCGATGTTGCGCACCCCGTCGTGGCGCACCGCGGCCATCCACGCCAGTTCTCTGTCGAGTTTCTCGTAGTACTCATCGTCGGTGAAGTAGGCCGGCTTGATGCGGAAGAAGTTGGCCAGCGCGGCCATCGTCGCCGCCGAGGGGTTGGTGCGATTTCCCGAACGTAGCTGGGACAGGTAGGGAGCCGACATCGTGATGCCCTCGGACTTCAAGGCGGCGATCACCTCCGCCGAGGTGTGGGGTCCGCGGCCGGGCGGATAGACCGTGTCGAACAGGCGGTTCAGCCGGGCAGCAAACGTCGTGCTCATCGATATGACCTCCACGGGGTTGTAGAAGTGACTGTTTCCTAGGTGTATTTGCTGATCATGGTAGCCGGGGTCGACATACGCATTCAGTTGGCAAACGTGCGGCGATTCGCTGATGCCTGCCTCGGCGACCACTCGCCCTGCACCCTTCGAGCCTCCAATCTCTCCTCGCGCCTGTCCACCAATTCCACTAAGTTCACAGGTTATCCGCAGGATCGGGGCCGCGGACCGGCGTGGTCCGGGACCGCCGGAGTGTTTCGCAAATTGGCCTGAACGATGGTGACGGACGAAATCACCGCAACCGGCCGCGCCCGGTGAGCCATGAAGGCAAGGCTTTGCTGCGGGATCGGACCAGCCCGCCCGTGGGACGGTGCGCGAAGACGCACAAAGCCTCTGGTGTCACTGTGGTTACGGCTACCGAGCAGGACGGCCCCACCGGCGAGTACCGCCCGTGGCCGTCTCCGGAGCGGGTGGCGGGTTCGGGGACGAAACGTCCGTCGGGCGCCGCCATGCCGAGCGCCTGATCCTGGGTATTTGCCGGTAGCCATACCCGCGGCGCGGACGCGGTGGCGCTCGCCGGGCTTCGGGCCTGGCGGCTCGGGCGCCGCGGTCCACCATCCGAACGAACCGGCGGCCCCGCAACAGCGGTTGCCGAAAGGTGCGACCGTCCCTACGCCGCGAGCAGCATCGCGAGGATCGCGGTGTCGGGATGGCTGATGGGGTCGACGCCGACGCGGCTGACCATCGACGTGATCGTCCCGTCGGCCTCGGCTTCCACCCACGCCGCCCGGTGCTCGAGCCCTAGGTACGGCAGGCCCGGCAACAGGACGCATCCCGACGCCGCGCCGGTGCATTCCGGCAGCGATGGGGTGGTTTCGGAAGGGGGATGCAGCATCAGCAGTGCGGGGGGCTGATGGTCGGCGAAATAGCCTGGCTGGATGGCCGATTCACCGAAGACGGTGCCCTCGGCCAGGACCAGACCGACCGTGCCCGGCTCGGGTTCGTCGGGCAACTCCTCGCGGGCACCGAACACCGTTGTGGTGGAAAGCAATCCGGGTAGCGACGCGACGCGCACCGCGACCATCAGGAGCTGGGCCCATTCCTTTGTCGAATCGGGCCAACGCCCGGAGATCACAAACCCTTTCAGGGCACCGCGAGCATGGAAGGGAGAAATCCCTATGGGTCCACCCGATCCGGCTTCCATCTCGACCTCCGTGCGCGTCCGTTTCGAAATAACCACGCTGGTAGCTCGAATACTTCAGCATGCCTGCGGTTTCGGCGCGTTGCAACTCGACACGGCAACCACCGCCCGCGATCTCGTCATTCCCGAAAAAGCACGGGGCGGCCGCCGAAAGCGCGGCGCCCCCGCCCCGGACAGGGAGTAAAACCCAA
>NZ_JBYCKY010000466.1:0-4063 GCF_057473605.1 Mycobacterium sp. TH-M82
CGGAAGCTGTCGTCGGTCTGGGTGATGGTGGCGCCCGCGTCGTGAAGTTTGCGCAGCACCAGCTGCAGATGCGCGGGGTCGACGCCGGTCACCGAGACATCGCCGCGGGTCATCACCGCCGCGATGGCCCAGGTAGCAGCCACAATGCGATCGCCGATCACCCGATGTTCGGTCGGGTACAGGCGTGGCACGCCGGAGATCGTCATCGTCGGCGAACCTGCGCCGTCGATCTCCGCCCCCATCTGGTTCAGCATCGTGCACAAGTCGACGACATCTGGCTCGCGGGCGGCGTTGTGAATGGTGGTGACGCCCTGGGCCAGGACGGCGGCCATCAGGATGTTCTCGGTGGCTCCCACCGAAGGGAACTCCAGCTGAATCTCCGCCCCGCACAGGGTATCCGCGTGCGCAACCACGCAGCCGTGCTCGATATTGCAGGTGGCGCCCAACTGCCGCAGGCCCGCCTGGTGCATATCGAGTGGACGTGACCCGATAGCGTCGCCGCCCGGCAGCGCGACTCTGGCCTGCTTACACCGGCCCATCAGTGGACCCAGCACGCAGACCGAGGCCCGGAACTGGCGAACCGCGCCGAAGTCGGCGTCGTATTTGAGTTCGTCGGGGGAGGTAATCCGCACGGTGTCGGTGTCGAGTTCGACCGTGGCGCCCAGGCCGCGCAGGACTTCGGCCATCAACGGCACGTCGAGAATGTCCGGGCAGTTGGTGATCGTGCTGGTGCCCTCGGCGAGCAGGGCGGCGGCCATCAACTTGAGCACGCTGTTCTTGGCGCCGCCGACGGCGACTTCGCCGGACAACCGGTTGCCGCCGGTGACCACGAAACGCTCGCTCATCCGGCTAAGTGTAGTGAGCGCTATCCCCGGTATGACAAATCCTCGCCGCGCGCCAGTCCGGTTCCCCGGTACGGTTTGCACCATGGCAGTGCACATCACGCGTGTCTATACTCGGACCGGCGACGACGGGACCACCGGACTGAGCGACTTTTCCCGCGTCCCGAAGACCGACCTCCGGCTGGCGGCCTACGCCGATTGTGAAGAAGCCAATGCCGCGATCGGCGCTGCGATCGCCCTGGGCAAGCCGGACCCGCCGATGGCGGCGGTGCTGCGGCAGATCCAGAATGACCTGTTCGATGCCGGCGCAGACCTTGCCACCCCGGTTGTCGATAATCCGAAACACCCTCCGCTGCGCATCACCCAGAGCTACATCGACCGGCTCGAGGGGTGGTGCGACCAACACAACGCGGCCTTGCCGAAGTTGAATTCATTTATTCTGCCTGGTGGTTCGCCGCTGTCGGCGCTGCTTCACGTCGCCCGCACCGCGGTACGGCGGGCCGAACGATCGGCATGGGCTGCCGCCGACGCCCATTCGACCGGCGTGAGCAAGCTCCCGGCCAAGTACCTCAACCGGCTGTCGGACCTGATGTTCATCCTGTCCCGACTGGCCAACCCGGGGGGCGACGTGCGCTGGCGGCCCGGTGGCAATCGGGCCGACCAGCCCGAGTGAATTGCCCGCTCACATAGGGCGACGGCGTGCCCGCGGGGACGGTCGTGATTCCAGCCAGGACAGGAACGTGGTCTGTGCACCACGGTCCAGCGCGATCTCGAAGCCCCTTCTGCGGTCCTCTGTGGCGTCGCGCAGTTCCAGCACCACGATCTGGTCGGTCATGATGTCGAACTCGTCGCCGCGCGGGGGACGTCGTGACACGATCTCCACACCACGGCGACTGATTCGGCGGTCCGGCCACAAACGCACACTGGACAGTCGATAGAACTCCGCTTCGGCACCGCGACAGCGGATCACACCATGGCGCCAACCATGGCCGCCGACCGCGGGGATGTCCCGCATAATCGCGGCCGTTCCGCCCTGCCGCAGCTTCCACAACCGATAGCCCATCGCGACAACGGCTCCCAGGGCGCACAGCAACACGACGACGAGCGCGACCATGACGGCCATGGGCGCGCTCACCGATCCACACCCGCTAGTCGATCACGCCCAGCGCACGCAACCTGGCCCGACCCTGGGCGGCCAGCTTGGGATCGCCGGACTGGGAGTCATGACGGGCGGTCGCCTCGTCGATCTCGGCGACGAAGTCGACGGACTCGGCGAGAATGCTGACCCCTTCCTCGGTCACCGACAGGAATCCTCCGTGCACGGCCAGGCGCAGGTCGTCGTCGTCGACGCGGACCACCCGCACCATCGCGTCCTCGACCAGTTCAGCCACCAGCGGTATGTGCCGCGGCAGAATGCCGATCTCGCCGACGGTGGTCCGGGTGAAGATAAAGGTGGCCTTGCCCGACCAGACCTTGCGGTCGACGGCGACGATGTCGACGTCAAGTTCTGCCATGTCCCACCACCCTTCCTCGCTCTCGCCGCTGGACCCGTATCACAGCTTGGCGCCTAGGCTCTCGGCCTTCTTGGCCAGGTCGTCGAGGCCACCGATCAGGAAGAACGCCTGCTCGGGTAGGTGGTCGAAGTCGCCCTTGGTCAGCTTGTCGAACGCCTCGATGGTCTCCTTCAGCGGTACCGTCGAGCCCGGCTGCCCGGTGAACTGCTCTGCGGCCATCATGTTCTGGCTCAGGAACCGCTCGATGCGCCGTGCTCGGCCCACCAGCTGCTTGTCCTCCTCGGACAGTTCGTCGATCCCGAGGATCGCGATGATGTCCTGAAGATCCTTGTAGCGCTGCAGAATCCGGATGACCTCCTGAGCGACGCGATAATGCTCGTCACCGACCACACCGGGGTCGAGGATGGTCGAGCTGGATGCCAGCGGGTCAACCGCGGGGAAGATGCCCTTGGAGAACACCGCCCGGGACAGTTCGGTAGTGGCGTCCAGGTGCGCAAACGTCGTCGCCGGCGCCGGGTCGGTGTAGTCGTCCGCCGGCACGTACACCGCCTGCATCGAGGTGATGGACCGGCCACGAGTCGAGGTGATGCGCTCCTGCAGCTCGCCCATCTCGTCGGCCAGGGTGGGCTGGTAGCCCACCGCCGAAGGCATCCGGCCCAGCAGAGTGGAGACCTCGGACCCGGCCTGGGTGAACCGGAAGATGTTGTCGATGAACAGCAGCACGTCCTGGCTCTGCTCGTCGCGGAAGAACTCGGCCATCGTCAGCGCTGACAGCGCCACCCGCATGCGGGTGCCCGGCGGCTCGTCCATCTGCCCGAACACCAGCGCGGTGTCCTTGAGCACGTTGGCTTCGCCAAGCTCGATCCACAGATCGTTGCCCTCGCGGGTGCGCTCGCCCACCCCGGCGAACACGGATGTGCCGCCGAAGTTGCGGGCGATGCGGTTGATCATCTCCTGGATCAGCACCGTCTTGCCCACCCCCGCGCCGCCGAACAGCGCAACCTTGCCGCCGCGCACGTACGGGGTGAGTAGGTCGACGACCTTCAGGCCGGTCTCCAGCATCTCGGTCCGGGGTTCCAATTCGTCGAACGCCGGTGGCTTGCGGTGGATACCCCAGTGCTCGAAGTCTTTTCCATAGCCCGGCTCGTCGAGGCAGTTGCCGAGCGCGTCGAAGACATGGCCCTTCACCCCGTCACCGACCGGCACCGAGATTGAGGTGCCGGTGTCGATCACCTCGACTCCGCGTACCAGCCCGTCGGTGGGTTGCAACGAGATACACCGCACCAGGTTGTCACCGAGGTGATGTGCGACCTCCAGCGTCAGCGTCTTCGCGAGCGCCTCGAACGTGACGTCAACGTGCAGCGCGTTGAACAGACCCGGCACAGCCCCCCGCGGGAACTCGACGTCGACCACCGGGCCGGTAACGCGCACCACCCGGCCGTTGGTGTCGGCGCCGCCCTTGGCAGTGGTCCTTTCGGCAGTAACAGTCATGATCTTCTCCGCTTCTTTACGGGCCTTAGCTGGCGGCTTCGGCCAGCGCGTTTGCGCCGCCCACGATTTCGCTGATTTCCTGGGTGATCTGGGCCTGCCGCTCGCGGTTGGCCTCCAGCGTGAGCGCCTTGATCAGATCGTCGGCGTTGTCGGTGGCCGACTTCATTGCCCGTTGGCGCGACGCCAGCTCCGAGGCGGCAGCGTCCAGCAACGCGG
>NZ_JBYCKY010000467.1:0-2018 GCF_057473605.1 Mycobacterium sp. TH-M82
GCAAGCTCGTCGAGCGCCCCGACGACCAGGTCGCTGACAAAACCGGGGAGGAGGCCGCCTGAAAAAATCCCGATCCACAGGTATTGACAATTGCTCATCGAAGGGGCAGGATCTCCACTCGGGCGGACGGTCTCCGCTCGACGGTGGTGCAAGCCGCACGGTTTCGAACTCCGATCCCACTTAGGTTCCACCACGGTGAGGCCGGCAAAGTGATTCGTTTCGTCGGCCCGAGTGAAGTAGCTTCACGGCGTGCCGCAACAGTCGGCGTCGCCGGTGTCAACCGGCCCATTTCTCGTGGGCCAGCGGTGAGTCGTTCAGAAGATCGCGCCGCGCACACCAGTCCGGCGGGAAACCGTCCATCAGGGTCCTAAACCGTTCGGCATGGCTGCGTTCCCGGTAGTGCGTCATCTCATGCACCACAATGTATTCAAGGCAGTCCGGGTGCTTTTTAGCCAACTCGACATTGATCGAGATGTGCCGCGTCTCACGGTTGCAGGAGCCCCACTTGGTTTTCATCCGCCGGATGCTCCAGCGCGGCACCGACACGCCCAGCATCGGCTCCCACTTGGCGATCAAATCCGGCACAACGATGCGCAGCTGTTGTCGGTACCAGCGATCGAGCAGCCTGCGCCGCTGCTCGGCGTCGGTGCCTTCGGGTACGTAGAGCAGCAGACGGTCACCGTCGACCTCGAAGTGCGCCCGGCCGGAACGCTGCACCACCTTGAGGCGGTGCCGCACCCCCCCAGACGTTGTGCGACTCCCCGGTGACCATCTCCCGCTCAGACTGGCGCTGCGCATCCTGAAGTAGCCTGCGCTGCTTTTTGATCCACGCCAGCCGATCCACCACCGCCAAGCGCACGCTGTCGTCGTCGAGGCGCCGTGGCGCAGCCACCCGCACCCGCCCCAGCGGCGGGTAGCACGCCGAGCCCGCAAGCTCGACCCGCTCAAACTGGCATCGCCGACAGTCGCGTTTTCGGATCACACGCCGTCCGCGCCAGTGCGACGGTCGCCACGCTGTGCATGAAGTCGCCACTGTGGATAACCGCACGTTCTCGGTCCGCGGACCACACGCTTGTCGGCTGCTCGAACTAGCATTCGAATATGAGCTCGTCAAGCATGACCGCACCGCCCGAGTTGGCCGAGGTGGCCAAGGCCTTCGATGCGCTCGATGCCGCCGTGGCGACCATGGGTGACCTCGACTTCGACTCGCTGGCACCGCCGTTGCGGTTTCGTGCCCTGGAACGGTTGGAAACCTCGCTGCGCCGCCAGGTCGCCGTCGGCCACGACGTCATTGCCGGGCTGGCTAAAGAGGACCCGGCACGGATCGGGGGGCTGCTGTACAAGGAACTCGCCGACCGGCTGCGGATCAGTTACGCCGAAGCCCGCCGCCGGATAAGCGATGCCACCCAACTGGCTCCCCGAACCACGTTGACCGGCCAACAGTTGCCACCGGAACTTCCCGCGACCGCGCAGGCCTGGCACGACGGCGAGCTCGGCGTCCAGCATCTGCGGATCATCCAGCAGTTCATCAAAGACCTGCCCCAGGCCACCCCGGCCGGGACCGTTGACCGTGCCGAGGCATTCCTTGCCGAAAAGGCCACCGAACTGCGGCCCGATCAGCTGCAAAAGGTTGCTGACCGGTATGGGTTCCTGATCAACCAGGACGGCAAGTTCTCCGATGAGGACCGCGCCCGCCAGCGCGGGTTTGTCTGGTCCGGCCAACGCCGCGACGGGATGAGCGTCGGCCGGCTGATCGCAACGCCGGAGCTGCGCGCCAACCTCGACGCATGGCTGGCCCGATTCGCCGCCCCGGGCATGTGCAACCCCGGCGATCAAAGTCCCTGCGTCGGCGGCGAACCGGCGGAGGAACTCAAGAACACCGATCTGCGCACCCATGCCCAGCGCCAGCATGATGCCCTCAACGCCCTGGCCCGCGGCCAACTCGGTGATCCCAAACTCGGGGTGCACCACGGACTGCCGGTCACCGTCATCGTGTCGACCACCCTGAAGGAATTGAC
>NZ_JBYCKY010000468.1:0-2556 GCF_057473605.1 Mycobacterium sp. TH-M82
CCGCAAGGCGCTGCGGCCGGAGAGAGCCCCGATGAAACCGACCACCGACACCCCCAGGATGCTCGACAGCAGCAGCGCCACCAAGATCTTGGACTGAATACCGAACCGGAAGCGGGGCCACGGCAACAGCCGGCGGCGCTTGCGTGTCATTTCCGGCGGAGCCCATCCACCGCCGATAGACCGGTGCTTCTCTCCGCCCTTTCTCCGGCTCGTTTGCCTGCTCGGTTCCGTGCCCTTGTCAGAGGATGGTCCGGCGTCATTTACCCCACTCGACGTCAATCGCCTCTCCGCCTTTCTCCCGCAGGACTCGGCTCCGCTAAAGCAGCAGAGTAACGCGCGAACCCCGGATATCGGCGATTACCGCAAAGCGGTGCCCACAACCGAAAGGACGGCACGAGCCTCGGCGGCGTCCCACGCGGGCGCGACTACCGTCGCAGGAATGGCACGGGTCTGTATGGTCGGCAGCGGCAACCCGACTAGTAGCCAACCTGAAATGCGTTTGCCGTCGCCATCATGTGCTCAAAACGTTCTGGGGGTCGCAGGATCGACAGCTGTCCGACGGCACCGTCGTTTGGACCAGACGCGCGACGCCCACACCGCCGAACGCAACCGACCCCTGCCCTTCTGGCAGTGGAGCATTCAGCCCCAGCGGTCGATGACCTCACCGACCGGTAGCCGCGCGGCCAGTGCGGCCATCACCAGCACCCGCGCCTGCGCGGGTCGCAGTCGCGGCACTGCAATAGCGCCCGCGTCCACCAGCGCGCGGCCTGGGCCGTAGTCCGGGCTGACCCGCGCACCGGGCACCCGGCTGGACACGGCGATAACCAGCCCGCCGCGGCGGTGCCGCCGCACCCCGTCGATCACGGCTGCCCCGGCGTTGCCCGAACCCGGCGCCTCCAGCACCACGCCGCGTGCACCCGCAGCCACGCAGGCGTCCAGGGCGACCGTGTCCGCACCCGCATACACTGCGACGATATCCACTCGCGGCGTGGCAGCCGGCTCACCCAGATAAGGCCGCACTTTTCGGCCGGTCAGGGCGACCCGGCCGTCGGCAACGGTGCCCATGACCTCCCCGGCGAACCCGGTGAGATCCCGGCTGGCGACTTTCTGCAGGCCCAGCGGGGCCAGCACCCGACCGGCGAAACACACCAGCACCCCGAGGTCGCGGGCGGCCGGGCTGCCGGCGAGGGTCAGCGCGTCGCGTAGGTTGCCCGGCCCGTCGGCGTCGGGTGCGTCCGCGCCGCGCTGCGCCCCGGTGAGCACCACGGGAACGTCGCCGCCGTAGGTCAGCTCCAGCCAGAGTGCGGTCTCCTCGCACGTGTCGGTGCCGTGCGTGACGACCACCCCGTCGGCACCGTCGTCCACCGCTTTCTGCACCGCGGCGCGGATTCGCTCCCAGTCGGCCGGGGTCAACTCCGAGCTGTCCAGTGCCATCAGATCGACGACTTGGACTGTCGCGTCCCGGCCCATCCCCGCGACCAGGTCTGCGCCGCTGCGGGTCGGCCGCCGGACCCCGTCGTCGTCGACACAGGTGGCGATGGTCCCGCCGGTGGTGATGACGGTAAGGCTGGTCATGCCTGCGATCATGCCGCGATCATGCCGCACGCCGCTCTAGGGGATGATGGGTTGCGTGACCGAACAGCCGATGGGCTCGACCGAGCCGACGGTGGACCCGGACGCCGTCCAGGCCGCCGACGTGCCCACCCCGCCGCGGCGGCTGGGCCTGTTGCTGGCGGTCGCTGCGGTCGTGCTGGCAGCCGACATCGCCACCAAAGTGCTCGCCGTCAAGATCTTGACCCCCGGCCAGCCGGTCTCGATCATCGGCGACACCGTGACATGGACGCTGGTGCGCAACTCCGGCGCCGCATTCTCGATGGCCACCAGCTACACCTGGGTGCTGACGGTGATCGCCAGCGGTGTGGTGCTCGGCATCATCTGGATGGGACGCCGTCTGGTGTCGCCCTGGTGGGCGGTCGGTCTGGGCATGATCCTCGGCGGCGCGATGGGCAACCTGGTGGACCGGTTCTTCCGGGCGCCCGGCCCGCTGCGGGGGCATGTGGTGGACTTCCTGTCGATCGGCTGGTGGCCGGTGTTCAACATCGCCGACCCGTCGGTGGTGGGTGGTGCGATCCTGCTGGTCGCGCTGTCGGTGTTCGGCTTCGACTTCGACACCGTCGGCCGGCGGCGCCCCGGCGAAGAGTCGGGCTGACACTTCCGGTGACCACCAACCGTTCGATGCCGATCCCGGAAGGGCTGGCAGGCATGCGAGTGGATGCCGGGCTGGCACGCCTGCTGGGCCTGTCGCGGACCGCCGCCGCGGCGCTGACCGAGGGCGGCGATGTCGAGCTGGACGGGGCTCGTGCGGGTAAATCGGATCGGCTGGTCTCGGGCGCCTGGCTGCAGGTGAGGTTGCCGGAACCCCCGTTACCTCCGGAGAACACCGGCGCCGAAATCGAGGCCATGACGATCCTGTACTCCGACGACGACGTCGTGGTCGTCGACAAGCCCGCCGGGGTGGCCGCCCACGCGTCGGTGGGCTGGACCGGGCCGACGGTG
>NZ_JBYCKY010000469.1:0-4407 GCF_057473605.1 Mycobacterium sp. TH-M82
CGGCGTAATACACCAGCAGCCGCACCATCTGGGCCTCGGTGTGCAACTCGGCCAGCGGCCACTGCACCGCCTGGTTGACCGCCAGCGGCTTGCCGAAGACCGTACGCCGCTGCGCGTAGTCGGCAGCCCGGTCGATGCAATACTGCGCCGCGCCCAGGCTGGACGCAGCCTGCCGAATCCGGTTCTCGTGCAGGAACGTCTGCGCCACCTCCAGCCCACCGTCCACCTCCCCGAGCACCGCATCGACGGGCACGGCCACGTCGCGTAGCTCGACTTCGCCGTGATCGGTGGGCATGTTGAACGTCCACCAGTAGAACGGGACGGTGAAGCCCGGCGTGTCGGTGGGTACCAGGAACGCGGTGATGCCCCGCGCCTGCCCCGGCGTACCCGACGTGCGGGCGAAGATCAGGTCGTGGGTTGCGCGGTGCACACCGGTGTTCCACCGCTTGGCTCCGTTGATCACCCAGCCGTCAGAATCGGGTTCGGCGCGGGTCTCCAACCAGGTCGCGTCGGATCCGTGCGCCGGTTCGGTGAGGCCGAACGCCATGGACCGTTCGCCGGTGATCAGAGCCTGCGACCAGGTGCGGCGCTGCTCGTCGGTGCCGAACCGCTCCATCATGATCACCTGGGGGAAGTTACCGACGATCGACGATTCGTCCTGCAGGTCGTTATGCAGGCCAAGGCCCTTGTGCGCCAGGTGCTCCCGGATCACCGCCATATCCACGTTGGTGCCGTCCCGGCCGCCCACCGATGACGGCAGCCCGTAGCGCAACCAGCCGGCGCTGTCGGCACGACGGCGCATCTCGGAAAGCAGATCCTCCCAGGCCCGCTGCGGGATGCCGCCGTGCTCGACGTCGGTGCGGGCGAACTCCCGTCGGTGGTCGAAATACTGCATCTGCTCGGCTTGCAGCGGGGCGATCTCGGCCTCGATGAAATCGTCCATCTCCTCCAACAGTTGCGGGAGATGGTCCGGCAAAGTGAAATCCACGCTGGGGCCTTTCCGGGGCTGGGAGTTATCCGGTGTGCAGCTTCCGGTCGCCGGCGCGCAGCAGTGCGCCCGGAAGGTCGTGTCCGACGATCGTCCGGGCGGTTTCAGCGGCGGCGATGGCGGCCTGCAGGTCGATGCCGGTGTCGATCTCACAGTCGCGCAGCAGGTACACCAGATCTTCGGTGGCGATGTTGCCGGTGGCACCGGGCGCGAACGGGCAGCCGCCCAGCCCGCCGATCGACGCGTCCAGTCGGGTGACGCCGGCACTGACCGCGGCGTAGGCGCAGGCCAGGCCGGCGCCGCGGGTGTTGTGGAAATGTATACCCAGCAGGGTGTCGCCGTCGCCCATCTGCTGGCGCAACGCGTCGGCCAGATGGGTGACCCGCCGTGGGGTAGCGGTCCCGATGGTGTCGGCGATCGAGAGTCGATCCGCGCCGAGTTCGGTTGCTGCCGTGGCGATATCGAGGATGTAGTGCGGCGAGGTCGGTCCGGCGAACGGACAGTCGAAGGCGGTGGCGATGATGACTTCGATCGTAGCTCCGTTGTCGTGGGCGATACCGGCAACGTCGGCGGTCGCGGTGAGGGCCTCCGCGGTGGGCCGGCCCACGTTGGCGATGCTGAACGCGTCGGAGGCGCAGACGACGTATTCGATCGAACGCAGGCCCGCCTCGATGGCGCGGGCGGCGCCACCCGGGCCGGCGACCAGCGCGGAGAACTCGATATCGGGGTAGCGCCACAATTCGGCCGCCAACTCGGCGGCGTCGGCCAGCGCAGGCACCTTGGTCGGCGACACAAATGACGTCACCTCTACTTCTCGCACCCCGGTCGCGGCGACACCGGCAAGCAGTTCGAGCTTGGCGCCCAGCGGGATCGGCTCTTCGATCTGCAGCCCGTCGCGCAGCGAAACCTCGCGGATGGTGACCCGTGGCGGAAGTTCCGCTGGTTCGCTCACAGCACACCCTCTTCGTAGAGCGATTCCAGCTCGGCGGCGGTCTTGTGCAGCAGGCCGCGGTAGATCTCTTCGTTGTGCTGGCCGGGATGCGCGGGGCCGGCGTTGCGGACGGCACCTGGGGACTCGGAGAGCACCGGCACAATCCCCGGCCCGAGCACCGATCGCCCGGCTGCCTCGTCGAAGTGCTCGACCAGCATGCCGCGCGCCCGCAGTTGCGGATCATCGACCACTTCGGCGACGGTGTTGATCGGACCGGTGATCACTCCTGCGGCAGAAAGGGTTTCGATGATCTCGGCGGGTTCGTGTCGCATCGCCCAGTCGCCGATGATCTTGTCGAGTTCGTCCTGGTGTCGGCCGCGCGCGGTATGGGTGGCGAACCGCTCGTCGGTGACCAGTTCGGGACGGCCCATCGCCGCACACAACCGGGCGAACACGCTGTCCTGGTTGGCGGCGACCACCACCCAGCTACCGTCGGCAGCGCGGTAGATGTTGGACGGCGCGATTCCCTCCAGCCGGGTTCCCGACGGACCGCGCACCACCCCGCCGACGTCGTAGTCCGCAATGGTCGATTCCTGAACAGCCAAACAGGATTCGGTCAATGCGACGTCGACGACCTGGCCTTGCCCGGTGCGGGTGCGCCGGTGCAGCGCGGCCAGGGCACCCTGCGCAGCGAACATACCGGCCAGGCTATCGCCCAGCGACAGCGCCAGCCGCGGCGGCGGACCGCCGGGGAACCCGTTGAGGTGGCGCAGGCCGCTGACCGCCTCGGCGACCGACGCGTATCCGGCCTTCGGCGCGTCCGGCCCGGTCTGCCCATAGCCAGACACCCGCACCAGGATGATGCCCGGGTTGTGGTGGCGCAGCGCGTCGTAACCGAGGTTCCAGCGCTCCAGCGTGCCGGGACGGAAGTTCTCCACGATGATGTCGCAGCGCTGCACCAGCTCCAGGAAGACCTCCCGGCCGCGGCTTTTCCGCAGATCCAGCGTGACGGCTTTCTTGTTGCGGGCGTGCACGGTCCAGAAGAAGTGGTGCCCGTCGAGTTCGGCCTGGCCCCACATACGCAGTGGATCCGGTGTGCCGGGCAGCTCGATCTTGATGACCTCGGCGCCCATGTCGCCGAGCAGCCGGCCGGCGAACGGCCCTGAGATCAGGGTGCCCAGTTCGAGCACCCGGATCCCGTCCAGCGCGCCGGCCACGGTCACGTGTCAACATTAGCTGCCCGCCCGGCACGGCCCTGCACGGTGAGCATGCGCAAACTCGCATCGAGCGTGCCCCGCCGGTGCGATTTTGCGCATGCTCGCCGGGAAAGGCACCCGCTACTTGAGCTCGGAAGACGACAAGCCCAGCAGCCGGCGGGCCACCACCAGTTGCTGGATCTGCTGGGTGCCTTCGAAGATGTCCAGGATCTTCGAATCGCGAGCCCACTTCTCCAGCAGTGGCTGCTCGGAATAGCCAGTGGTTCCCGTCATTTCGACAGCCTTGAGGGTGATGTCGCTGGCTACCCGGCCGGCCTTGGCCTTGCCCATCGACGCTTCTTTGGAGTTGGGGATGTTGTTGTCGGCCTGCCACGCCGACCGCAGCGTCAACAGGTAGCTGGCCTCCCAGTCGGCCTCCATCCGCAGGAACTCCGCGGCCGCGGCGCTCTGCGTGTGCGACGGTTTGTCGTAGGAGATGTCCACACCGGCGTTGTCGAGCACCTTGCGCAGCTCCTCCAGCGCGGCCCGGGCGATCCCGACCGCCATGGCCGCGACGATCGGCCGGGTGTTGTCGAAGGTCTCCATCACCCCGGCGAAACCCTCACCGGAGGCGATCTCCGGGTTGCCGAGCAGGTTGTCCTTGGGAATGCGGGCGTTGTCGAACCGGATCACCGCGGTGTCGGAGGCCTTGATGCCGAGTTTGTGTTCCAGCCGCTCGACAGTGACGCCGGGGTGCTCGCGCGGCACGATGAACGACTTGATCGCCGGACGGCCCAGCGATTTGTCCAGCGTCGCCCACACCACGATGTGGCTGGCCCGCGATCCGGCGGTGACGAAGATCTTCTCGCCGTTGATCACGTACTCGTCGCCGTCCAGGGTGGCCGTCGTGGACACCGCCGCCGAGTCGGAGCCGAAACTCGGTTCGGTGATAGCCATCGCCGCCCACACCTTGCCCAGGCGTTCGAGCTGCTCGTCGGTGGCCACCCCGGAGATCGCCGCGTTGCCGAGCCCCTGATAGGGCACCGACAACATCAGCGCCACGTCACCCCAGCTCATCTCCACCACCTGCAGCAGCGCGGCCATGTTGGCGCCGTTGCGGTTTTCCTCTTTGTCCTCGGTGTCGCGGAATGCCTCAGCGCCGGCGAACGCGAACGCCTTGGCCTGCGAGATCCCGGCGAACAGGGTTTCCAGCGTGTCCAGTTCGACGGGGTAATCGTGCTCGCGCAGGTCGTATTTGCGCGATATCGGGCGCAGGATCTCGGCGGCGCCGG
>NZ_JBYCKY010000470.1:0-1330 GCF_057473605.1 Mycobacterium sp. TH-M82
GTGTTGTCGAGGATCGTGACGCCCTGGGCCTCCGACTGGTCGAGCGTCAAGCTCTTCACGCCGGTGTAGAGCGCATAGTTGCCCTCGGGCGTGAACACTGCCTGGGGAGCGTAGCCCGGAAAATGGGGCTGGACGTAGTGGGTGTAGTTGAAGTCCACGTAGTGATCGGACGGTATCGGGTCCCCGCTGCCACCGACGATGTAGGCAATGTCGGCCCCACTGCTGAGCAGCTGCACTGCATGCGCCTCGGCGTTGGACGCCGGTGCCGGAGCCGGGGCAACCGTGATGATGCCGGCGCCCAGGATGGCGATACCGGTGGTGACGTACGGGCGAAGTGCGCGCTGCATGCCGTCTCCTCGTCTAAGTGATTAATACACTGAGTTCGACCTTACACTATCGAGGAGTATATTCAGAATCTATTAGATTCTGCCGGTCACCGCCCGGGCAACTTCTGCACGGCGCGGATCATCGGGGTAAGCGCCTTCTGCCAGAAGACGGCCGGGATCCCCAGCGGCGGGTCGAGGTTCAGCACCCGGGCGGTGGACACGGTCTGCGACTCGGTGTACTTGAGAATCCCGTCTGCCCCGTGCCGGCGTCCGATACCGGAGGCCTTCATCCCGCCCATCGGCGCCGCGGTGCTGCCGAACGTCAGCGCGTAGCCTTCGTCGACGTTGACTGTGCCGGATTGGATCCGGGCCGCGATCGCCTCACCCTGCGACTTGCTGGCGGCCCATACGCTGGCGTTGAGCCCGTAGTCGGTATCGTTGGCTTTCTCGATAGCCTCCTCGACCGTGTCGACCGGGTAGATGGCGACCACCGGACCGAAGGTCTCGTTGCGCCCGCACTCCATCTCGTCGGTGACGTCGGTCAGCACGGTCGGTTCGAAGAAGAGCGGTCCGATATCCGGGCGAGCGTTCCCGCCAGCAATCACCTTGGCGCCTTTGACCTTTGCATCGTCGACATGGCCAGCCACCGTCTTGATCTGATCCTCGGAGATCAGGCTGCCCATATCGGCTGAGAAGTCGTAGGCAGGGGACAGCTTCATGTTGCGAACCTGCTCGGCGAACTTGGCGGTGAACTCGTCGGCGATATCCCGCTGCACGTAGATGCGTTCGATGGAGATGCACAGCTGCCCGGCGTTGGAGAAGCACGCGCGGGTTGCGGCCTTGGCGACCTCGGCTAAATCGGCGCCCTTGGTGACGATCATCGGGTTCTTGCCGCCCAGCTCCGCGGAGAACCCGATCAGCCGGCGACCGCACTGCTCGGCCAGGGTTCGGCCGGTGGCGGTGGAGCCGGTGAACATCAAGTAGTCGCAGTTCTCCGCGATCGC
>NZ_JBYCKY010000471.1:0-2743 GCF_057473605.1 Mycobacterium sp. TH-M82
GCCCGAACAGCACACTGCCCTGCCCGCCGGCGCCACCGGCACCACCGGTCAGGCCGAGCCCGCCGGTACCGCCGTCACCACCGATGCCATAGATCACGCCGCCCGCGCCACCGGTCCCCCCAGTCCCACCCGTCGAGGATGAGGTCGCGAACCGGTCCGCACCGCCGGCCCCGCCGTTGCCGCCGTGCCCGAACAACAACCCGCCGCGTCCGGCGTCCCCGCCGTGGCCCCCATCGGAGCCGCTGCCGCCAGCACCCCCCGCCCCACCGGTACCGGCCAGCAAGCCCCCGTTGCCGCCGTGCCCGCCGACACCCCCACTCGACGCCGACGCCTGACTCTGCCCGCCCGCACCCCCGGTGCCCCCGGACCCGAACACACCACCGGCGTTACCCCCCACACCACCAGCCCCACCCACACCCGAAGCCGAGGTTCCGCCCACACCCCCGGTGCCACCGGAACCAGCCAGCCACGCATGCCCACCAGCACCACCAGCACCACCAACAGCACCACCGGCGGTAGCTGCGCCCCCGTTACCGCCCGCACCGCCATTGCCGTACAGGAAACCCCCGGTCCCCCCGGCCCCCCCGGCGGCGCCCGCAGCCCCGGTACCCCCCGCACCGCCATTGCCGATCAGTCCGGCCGCCCCGCCGGCCCCGCCCTCACCGCTGAACCCGTTGCCGCCATTGCCCCACAAGATTCCGCCCGCCCCACCGTTGGGGTCAGCCACGGTCCCGTTGGCCCCATTCCCGATCAACGGACGCCCCAACAACACGTCCGTCGGATAATTGATCGCCGAGAGCACATCCTTTTCCACCGCCCCCAACGGCGCAGCGGCCGTCGCCTCAGCCCCCGCATACGCCGACGACCCCGCACCCAACGCCGCCGCGAACCGCTGATGAAACTCCGTCGCCGCCGCCGTCAACGACCCGAACTGGGCCCCGTGCGCACCGAACACCCCCGCCACCGCCGCCGACACCTCATCGCCGCCCGCCGCCGACACCCCCGCAATCGACCCCCCATACCGAGACAACGCCGCCTCGATCTGCGCCGCACCCACCGCCAACTCCGACCCCGACGCAGCCACCCACTCCGGCGCAACAACCATCAACGACATGACCCAGCGTCCTTCCCACCCGAAACCTCCCCCCTCCCACAGCAATCCAGTGACACACCCCACACCAGAAGTGCACTGAGACCACCGTCACAAAGGGAGCCTGCGGGAAAAGACGTTAGTACAGCGACGGCGAAAATGGGAAGAATCCGGCTCACAAATGGGCGAATTTGCCGCGCTGTTCCACCGACGTCCATCCGGTGAGCACCCACACCCTCACCGGCGGCCAACCGTGCGTCGTCGGCACGTGCGACGCCCGCCCCGGCGACACCCCGCCACCTCGGCGCCCTCCCCGCAGTTCACTGCGAGGATTCCTCGCGCCGTCCGGCTGTCTCGATAGCCGCTCAGTACGACACGCAGGCGCTGCGCCGGAATCTGACCATCGCGACGCGCGATACGACGATCATCGCCGCGGCGATGACGCCCACGCTCATTGCCTGACATCGTGTTTCATCACTCTCGGCGTGGGCAGTCAGCAACGAGAAGGAACGAGCCGTCACGCCGCTGTTACGCGCGGAGGTCTTGGACAACGCACGGCGGGTCGGCAAGGTCGACCAGCGCCGGATCCCCCGTTGATAGCACGAGGCCGTGGGCGGCGGCTGTCACGGCGGCGAAGCAGTCACCGAGAGCGATCGCGGCGCGGGCCTTCAGCCGGGCCGCGTCAATCATCCGGGCGGTGCCCGGCAGGTCCGGGACGAGGGCGGCGCGAAGCGCGCTCAGCGTCTCATCGGCCACCCGCCGGCCGTGATCGCGCTCCACTCGGTAGTAGACCTCGACCAGGTTTATCCAGCTGATCACCGGACGCCAACAGAGCAGGCCATTGACCCGGGACAGCGCCGGCTCTTCCCCGTCGAGCCACGCCAGCACCGCCCACGAGTCCAGGCAGACACTCAACGTGGTTCTTGCGCGCGATCTTCGAGCAACCGGGTCGCCATACCGCTGCCCGCGAACCGGCCCCCCAACATGGCCGGCCGCCGCGACGCCCTGAGGACGATCAGCCCATCGCTCAACTCGAAGTCGACCTCATCGCCAGGATGCAGGTTCACCTCATCCCGAAGCCACTTCGGGATGACAACCTGCCCTTTCGCACCCATACGGCCAGTCATACTCGATGGGTATAACCATTTCGGGCTTTTATGCGCCCGCTGGCGTGTTGACTCCTCTCCTGGCCGGTGAGAAGGTCCAGGCACTCGTCCGGCCCGTTCGCTGAGGTGCCGAGACTGCGGTGGCGGCGACGTCGAGGCGAAAAAGGGGCGCTGAGCGCAGTCTCGAAGCCGCCAGCGCAGACTCGACACCGCCGGCGGCGTCCGTAAACAACCTCCGACGAAGTTACGGACGAGACCACTTGGCAAGCGACCAAGCCGACGTGCGAGCGCAGCCAAGATAACGTCGCCGGACTCGTGATGGCTTCCAACGCGATGTGCGCGACGTCCGGGCGCGTTTACCGCCGAGGATGTCGTAGATGGCCGGCCGTGCAATACGACTGGTCCGGTCGCTCGTCGCGCTTCAACCCACGAAAAAAATTGGGTAGGGTGGCAGGGTGCCGGAAAAGTTGATCTGTAGCCCTGTGACCTTGGCTGTTATCGTCGTGTGACCGGCGTGGCGTATGTGAAGGATGTGACCTACGGGCTT
>NZ_JBYCKY010000472.1:0-20672 GCF_057473605.1 Mycobacterium sp. TH-M82
GCACTGTTACGACATCCCGGCCTGCTGGGCGATACGGTCGACCTGGATGTCGATCGACGGTATCGACCAGCTCAGCGAGAAGTTCGAGAACCTGACCGCGACTATGGACCGGCTCGACGCGATCCAGCCGCAGCTGGTGTCGCTGCTGCCGCCCCAGATCGCCAGTCAGATGGTCAATCTCGGGCTGGCGCTGTCGAATTACGCGACCAACTCCGGGATCAACGCCCAGCAGCGCGCGCTGACCGACAACGCGGCGGCGATGGGTCAGGCTTTCGACACCGCCAAGAACGACGACTCGTTCTACCTGCCCCCGGAAGCGTTCGACAACCCCGACTTCATCAGGGGTTTGAAGCTTTTCCTGTCGCCCGACGGCCACGCCGCACGGATGATCATCACCCACGAAGGCGATCCCGCAACGCCCGAGGGTATCTCGCATATCGTCCCGATCATGCAGGCAGCACACGAGGCCGTGAAGGGCACCCCCTCCGACGGCGCCAAGTTTTACCTTGCCGGCACCGCGGCCACCTACAAAGACATTCAAGACATGGCCAGATACGACCTGCTGATCGTCGGGATCGCCGCGCTGAGCCTGATCCTGCTCATCATGATGGTGATCACCCGCAGCCTGGTGGCCGCGATCGTGATCGTCGGCACGGTGGGCCTGTCGCTGGGCACGTCGTTCGGGCTGTCGGTGCTGGTCTGGCAGGACATCTTCGGCGTCCAGCTGTACTGGATCGTGCTGGCACTGGCCGTCATCCTGCTCTTGGCGGTGGGATCGGACTACAACCTGCTGCTGATCTCCCGGTTCCGAGAGGAGGTCGGCGCCGGGCTGAACACCGGCATCATCAGGGCGATGGCCGGGTCCGGCTCGGTGGTCACCGCCGCCGGCCTGGTGTTCGCCGCCACCATGTCGGCGTTCATCTTCAGCGACCTGCGGATCCTCGGCCAGATCGGGACCACCATCGGGCTCGGGCTGCTGTTCGACACGCTGATCGTGCGTTCGTTCATGACGCCGTCGATCGCCGCTCTGCTCGGGCGCTGGTTCTGGTGGCCGCAGCACGTGCGCCCCCGCCCGGCCAGTCAGATGCTGCGGCCCTACGGGTCACGCCGCGCGGTTCGTCAGTTGTTGGATTCCGGCGAATAGCGGACGGCTGCGGCTTCGTAGGGGCCGGTGTGACCGAAGGCTCGCTCGCCGCCGCGTACTGCGGAAACGTTAACGCTCAAATTAGCGGCGACGTATCCTGTTCCCAGCAGCACGGCTTGGGAGGCGAGTCGGGTGGACGCGAAGGCCGGGTCGGCGTGGCCGATAGTGGCCCGCGGCGACGAGGTGCAGCGGGCGTTGGCGGCGCTTGAGCCCGATGCGGCATTTCGGGGCGTCGCGTTGGTCGGTGATAGCGGGATGGGCAAATCGACACTGGCCCGCGCTCTTGCCGACTCGCTGGCGGCAGACGGACAAACGGTGCGCTTTGTGGTGGGCACCGAAACCGGGCGCGAAGTACCGCTGGGGGCGTTCTCCCGGTCGGTCACCGTCGACGCGCACGAACCGGCCGCGATGCTGGCCGCCGCACATCGCACTCTGGAAACGGAAGACAAGCTGGTGCTCGTCGTCGACGACGCTCAGTTGCTCGATGCATTGTCGGTCACGCTTCTACACGAACTTGCCGCCGAGGGTAGTGCCCGGTTGATCGTGACGATCCGCTCGGGTGAGCCGGTGCTCGATGCGGTGACGGCACTGCTGAAAGAGCGGCTGTTGCTGACTGAGCACGTCGACGCCTTCACCCGCGAGCAGACCGCAGAACTCGTCCGCCGGGTGCTCGACGACACCGTCGGACCCGGACTGATCGACCGGTTGCACCACCGCTGCGGGGGGAGTCCGCTGTTGCTGCGCGGGCTGTTGAGGGCAGGCCGGGAAAACGGTGTCCTGGTCCACACCGAAGAGGGCTGGGAACTGCGAGGTCCGCTGCACGTGGACCGGGAACTGGTCGACCTGCTGGAGTTTCGGCTGCGCTCGCTTACGCCAGACGAGTTGGAAGCGATGGAGGTCTTGGCCGTCGCGGAGCTGCTGGACTGGGAGATCCTTCGTGAACTCTGCGATCCGGATGCGGTTTCACGCCTGGAGCGCCGCGGTCTGATTCAGTTGCTCGCCGACGGATCGGCGATGGTGGCGCAGTTGAACCACCCGGTATTCGGTGAGGTGGCGATCCGCCTTGCGGGGGTGGTGCGCACGCGGCAGGTCAATGGCATGCTGGCACAAGCCCTTCAGAAGCACCTGCGGGCCGCTGGGGGGCACATGAGGTTGACCGACGTGCGCGGCCAGATCCGGCTGGCTCAGTTCATGGTGCGCAGCGACTTAGAGCCCGACCTGGATCTGATCATCGCCGCGGCGGCGGGTGCGGCGAGCATGTCGAACTTTGGTTACGCCGAGGAGCTGGCCCGGTTCGCGTTCGACCGCGGTGGTGGTCTGCCGGCTGCCCTCGTGCTCGCCGAAGCACTGAGTTGGCAGGGACGTGGTGAGGATGCCGAGGCGGTGCTCGCCGATGTCGACCCCGGTGACGCCGACGCGATGTTGACCGTGCGGTGGGGCTGCTTACGAGCGTCGAACCTGTTCTGGGGTCGCGGTGACGTGGAGTCGGCCCGCCAGGTTCTGGCCGGGGTGAAGGATCGTGCCGATTCTGAGGCGCGCGCCGCTCTGGTCAAAGCCCTGGAGGTGGCGTTCGCATTCTTCTCCGGCGATCTGACAACGGCACTGCAGGAAGGGCCGGCGTTGTGCGCAGCGGATGTGTTGCCGATGGCGACGGTGTGGGCGGCGGTCCCGATGGCGCTGGCATCGGCCAACGCCGGGCGGTTCGACGATGTTCGGCGTTTCGCCGAGGCGGGATTGCGGGCGGCTGCGCTCACTGAATCGGGCCCGATCCGGTTCGGCATGGGTGTCGCCGAGGTCATGGCGCTCATGGTGGTCGGTGATTACCCGGAAGCCGACCGCGTGGTCGAACGCTATGGCGCGATGGCCGCGGGCGTGCCGGAGGCCGACGCCATGGTGGGTGTGCTGTCCGGCCTCGTGCGCGTTGCCCGCGGCGACCTGGCGTCCGCCTGCGCGGCGTTTCGCGACGCGGCGGCGGTATTGCCGCGTGGCGCTCCGGCGCCGTGGCCGATTCTGGTCACGGCCTGGTCGGCCCAGGCCGAAGGTGCGCGGGGAGATGCTGCGGCCGCCGCGGTCGCCCTGCAGCGTTGCGAACACGTCTACGGGCCGCAGTCCGCGGCGTTCCTGCCCGAACTCGAGCTTGCCCGAGCCTGGGAACGGGCGTCGGCCGGCCAGACGTCGGATGGTCGGGCCCATGCGGTGCGGGCCGCGCAGATCGCACGCCGATCCGGGATGTCGGCTGTCGAGATGCGGGCGCTGCACACCGCGGTGCGGTTCGGTGACCGGTCGTACGCCGCCCGCCTGGCCGAACTGGCCACCAGGTTGAACACGCCGTTGGCGCAGGCGGTCTCCGTGCATGCCCGGGGTCTGGCCAATCACGACGGTGACCAGTTGGACACCGCGGCCAACCGGTTCGCCGAGATCGGGGCACTGGCCCGGGCCGCCGACGCTGCGGCTCAGGCGGCGGCCGAGCACGCGCGCGATGGCCGCCACGGCAAGGAGTTGGCGTCGTCGACCCGCGCGCAATGGCTTGCCGGCAAAGGTGACGTGCGAACCCCCGCAGTCACCGCGGCGGCTCAGCCGTTGCCGATCACCGACCGCGAACGCGAGATCGCGATGCTGGCCGTGTCGGGCCTATCCAACCGGCAGATCGCCGACCGACTCGCGGTCTCGACGCGAACGGTGGAGGGGCACCTGTATCGCATCTTCGCCAAGCTCGGCATCGAACGCCGCGACCAGTTAATCCACCTGCTCGGGACGGCTGAATCCGAAGGGACCTAGTGACCTAGCGGGCTAGGCCGGCTGCTAGCGGTAGCTGCTTAGCGCGGCGCCGCCCGTCGGCACGAAAAATGGGGTAACCGCCTACTCTAGGAGATCCTGGCCTTCGCGGGCGATGCTCGATGGGTTCCGGTAACTGCCCAGAGAGAGACCAGCGTTCGATCCGATGTTGTTCATCCTCATCACCGTCACATTGGCCGCCATCCTGGCCAGCCTTTGGATTCGCCGCGACACGTGGCGATCTCGCTGGGAAGTGGACGCCAGCCTCAACGTCGCGCTGCACGGCCTTGGCGTACTGCTCATGTCGCCGTGGGTCTCGACCGCCCTCGGGCCACCGCTGTACCGCATCTCCGGGTTGTGGAACGTGCAGCACCTGCTCGGCCACCTCTGCCTGATCGTCGCGGCGACGGCGATCATCCGCCACGGGTTGGTCCGCCTCGCCGGTGAGCCCCTGGTCGGCCGGCTCTTCCGCCGACAGGTGCTGCGCCCGTTGCAGGTCGGCGTGCCACTGCTCGTAGCGCTGTTGATCGCCGCTGACGAGGGTCATCACCGCGACCTGCTCCCGGCGCATGTCCACACCGGTTGGCTCGGTGCTTATTGGTTGCTGCTGGGCGGTCTGCTCATCTATCTGCTCAGCTACGCGGGCAGGGTGCTGTTGATCGTGCGCGAGGATCCCCGTTCCAGGGCGACTGTCGATCTGTACCTCATTGCGGTGGCATTCGGGGTCGCAGCCAGCGTCATCCAGGTCGCCGCGGCGTGGGCCGGCATCGATGTCGCTCTGCCCGTCTGGTCGTGCGCATGCCCCGGTGCGATCGGTTTCGCCTACGCATCCGCTCGATCCTGGCAAGCCAAAATCGACTGGTTCGTCGCCGACCGCCACCCGCCCATGCCGGAGCAACCGAATTCCTGACCGCCGCGCCGAGGTGGGTTGATTCACATATAGTGGACTTCACTCATCAATTTCAGCATCATTGGTTGGGACCATGCCAGCGGCGGCGCCGCCACGGAGCTTCGCCGCCGGTGCCATTAACGATGACGACGAAGAGGAGCTTGCGTGGCCACCTTCACATCCGGCATGATCCTCGGCGACATCGTCACCGCCAACCCGTCGACGGCCCGGGTTCTGAGCCGATTCGGTATCGACTTCTGCTGCCACGGACAGCGTCGGGTCGCCGACGCGTGTGCGGAGTCCGACGTCAACGTCGACGAGCTGATGACCGCGCTCAACGCCTCGGAGCAGGGAACACGCGCCGGCTGGGCTGGACTCGACGACGTCGCCCTGATCGCGCACATCGTCAGCACCCACCACCGGTATCTGTGGGATGAGTTCCCCCGGCTGGCGGAGCTGGTGGACAAGGTGGCGCGGGTGCACGGCCCGAACCACACCGAGCTGGCTCGGGTCCGAGAGGTGTTCCACCGGCTGCGGGCCGGGATGGAGCCGCACCTGCGCACCGAGGAGATGGTGCTGTTCCCCGAGATCAGCATCCACAGTGGCAGGCCGGCGCGTCCGCTCTCCGCCGAGGTGCGAGAGAAGCTGGCTGAGAACCTGGAAGAGCACGACCGGTCCGGCCACATGCTCGCCGAACTGCGGGAGCTCACCAGCGGCTACGCCGTCCCACCCGACGCCTGCGCCAGCTACGTCGCGATGCTGACCGGGCTCGAGGAGCTCGAGAAGGACATCCACCTGCATGTGCACAAGGAGAACAACGTGCTGTTCCCGCGGGTGCTCGCCTCGGCCTGAGACGCCCGCAGCTCAGCTTTCGCCGCGCAGGTGCTCACCGAAGAAGGCGAACACCCGCGCCCAGGCGTCGGCGGTGGCCGACGCGTTGTAGCCGAAACCGACAACCCGGATCAGCGGCTGTCCGGGAAGCTTGTTGGCGAAGCTGTGCCCGGCGTGCGGGTACACCTTGATGTCGTGCGGGATGTTCTTGTCTTCCACGACCCGGCGTAGCCGGGTGGCGGCGCCGCCGCCCAGCGGGTCGCGGCCACCGAAGCTGGCCACGATCGGACAGGCCCCGTCGAGTGTTTCGCTGAGGCGGCGCGGCAGCGGAACACCGTAGAACGGTGCGGACGCGGCAAAACCTTTGGGCGCCATGATCAGTGCGAATCCACCGCCCATGCAGAACCCCGCGATGCCGATCGCGCCGGAGCATTCCGGCATCGACTGCAGGTAGTCGCGCGCGGCCAGGATGTCGTCCAGGGCGCGGCCGCGCTGGGTCAGCAGCTCGCGCATGACTCTGGTGATGCAGCGCGCCCGCCCACCGCGGGCGAACAGGTTCGGGGTGAAGGCGAGGTACCCCGCGTCGGCGATGTGATCGTTGATCGACTCCTTGTCCGCGGCGTAACCGATCGCATCGTGGATCACCACGACCCCCGGCCACGGACCGCTGCCGTCCGGAATGCTCAGCAGCGCGTCGATGGCACCGGCGGGGGCATCGAAGGAGACGGTAGCCACGACATCAACGTAGTACCCGATGCGTGCCGCCGGAACCGGCAGATCCCTTAGTTTTGCAGCGTGAATGCCGCAGCCGGGGCACCCACAACGTTGCTGCTGGGCGGGCGGGTGCACAGCCCGACCCGCCGCGATGCCACCGCGATGACGGTTCGCGACGGTGTCGTGGCGTGGCTGGGCTGCGACGCCGGGATGTACGCGCTTCGCCTGGGCGTCGACCGGGCCGGCCGGCTCAACCCGTTTGCGCTGTTAGCATCGGCAGGCGTGCCCCTGGCGTTCGGTTCCGATGCCCCGGTGACCGGGCTGGACCCGTGGACCACGGTGCCCGGGGCGGCCGCTTCCTATGCCGTCTGGGACGCCGGACAACTCAGGAACCATATGGTCAGCGCGGCCAGCGACGCGGTGCAACGCTGGTCGACCGACCCGCGGTCGCGGGTGCCGCCGTTACCGCGGCTGGATCGGCCCGACCGGCTGCCGCGCTGCCGGCAAACGGTACACCGGGGTGCGGTCATCCATGGGTAGCGGCGTGGCTGCCGCGGTAAAGCGGCAGTTGGCACGGTTGGGCGGCGCGGCAGCCGAGTGGCTGCCCGGACTGCGTGCGGCGGCAGTCGACCGAATTCCCCAACTCAGCGCCGTAGTGGCCGCCGGTCTGTTGCTGTGCGCCAGCTTCCCGCCACTGAACTGGTGGTGGGCCGCAGTGGTCGCATTCGCGCTGCTCGCCTGGGTGCTGACCCGCCCCGTTACCACTGCGGTCGGCGGCTTCGGGTACGGATTCCTGTGCGGGTTGGCGTTCTACCTGCTGCTGCTGCCGTGGATCAGCGGGTTGGTCGGCGCGCTGCCCTGGTTGGTGCTCACCGTGGTGTGCGCACTGTTTCCGGCGGCGTTCGGTCTGCTGGCCGTACTGGTGCGAGGCCTGGGAGGTTGGCCGGTCTGGTTTGCGGCGCTGTGGGCGGCCCAGGAGTGGGCGAAGTCGACCTTCCCGTTCGGCGGGTTCCCCTGGGGAGTAGTGGGATTCGGTCAGGCCGAAGGGCCGCTGCTGCCGTTGGTCGCACTCGGCGGGGTGCCGCTGCTGTCGGCGGCGGTCGCGCTGCTGGGCTTTTCCGCCACGGCGATCGGCATCCAGATTGTGTTGTGGCTGAAGCGCGATCGGCCGGCTGGATCCGACAGTGCCGACGGCGCCGGCCGGCCGCCGGCCGTGCTGCTGCCGGGCGTCTGCATCTGCCTGGTGCTGTTGGCCACCGTCGTGGTCTGGCCGGGAGTTCGGCGCTCCGGCATGGGCTCAGCAGGATCGGGCAACGAACCGGTTATCACCGTGGCGGCGGTGCAGGGCAATGTGCCCCGCCTCGGGTTGGAGTTCAACGCACAGCGTCGAGAGGTGCTCGACTACCACGTACGCGAGACCCTGCAGCTGGCCGACGACGTGTACGCCGGGCTTGCCCGGCAACCCCAGTTCGTCATCTGGCCGGAGAACTCCGCAGACATCGATCCGCTGGTCAACGCCGATGCCGCGCAACAAATCGCTGCGGCCGCGCAGGCGATCGGGGTACCGATCCTGGTGGGCACGGTGCGCGCCGGTCCGGGCTGGACCAGCGATAATCCGGTGTCGATGAACACGGTGCTGGTCTGGAATCCGGTGACCGGGCCGGGCGATCGCTACGACAAGCGGATCGTGCAGCCGTTCGGCGAGTACCTGCCGTGGCGGGGATTCTTTCGCCATCTGTCCGGCTATGCCGACCGCGCAGGTTATTTCGTGGCGGGCGACGGCAGTGCGGGCAGGCCGGTGGTGGACGCCGCCGGTGTTCCGGTCGGGGTTGCCACCTGCTGGGAAGTGATCTTCGACCGCGCACCGCGAGCATCGGTCCTGGGCGGGGCGCAGCTGCTGGCGGTGCCCACCAACAACGCCACCTTCGATCAGGTGATGAGCGAACAGCAGCTGGCCTTCGCCAAGGTGCGTGCCGTGGAACACGACCGATACGTTGTCATCGCCGGCACCAGCGGGATCAGTGCGACGATCGTGCCGGACGGCCGCGAACTGGCGCGCACCAAGTTCTTCGAGCCCGCCTACCTGGATACCCCGGTGCGGCTCAAAACCACGCTGACTCCGGCCACCCGATGGGGTCCACTACTGCAATGGCTGCTGGTCGGTGCGGGTGTTGGAGGCGTCGTCGCCGCGATACTGCACAATGGGTGGTTCATGCGCCGCCGTCGGCCTCGACCGGTGGACGCCGCGAACCATTCAGGGCCCAGCGACGGGGGAGGAGCTCAGTGATGAGAAGGAGCGGCGGCGATGAATAGCCCTGAACCGCCCAGCCGGCACACCCTGGTCGTCATACCGACCTTCAACGAGCGGGAGAACCTGCCGCTGGTACTTGATCGGCTGCACCGGGCCCGGCCCGACGCGCAGGTGTTGGTCGTCGACGACAACAGCCCGGATGGCACCGGAGCACTCGCCGACGAACTGGCATCGGCTCATCCCGACCGGATATCTGTGATGCACCGGACCGCCAAAGCGGGCTTGGGCGCCGCCTATCTGGCCGGTTTCGCCTGGGGGCTGAGCCGGCACTACGGTGTGCTGGTCGAGATGGACGCCGATGGCAGCCACGCACCCGAGCAGCTACATCGGCTGCTCGACACCGTCGACGGCGGTGCTGACCTCGCGATCGGCTCGCGCTACGTGGACGGCGGAGCGGTACGCAACTGGCCGTGGCATCGCCGCGCGCTGTCCAAGACCGCCAACACCTACGCACGACTGTGCCTCGGGATCGGCATCCACGACGTCACCGCCGGCTACCGCGCCTACCGGCGCGAGGTGCTGGAGAAGATCGACTTGGCGGCGGTGGACTCCAAGGGGTACTCGTTTCAAGTCGACCTGACCTGGCGCACCCTGAACAGTGGGTTCACCGTCGTGGAAGTGCCGATCACGTTCACCGAACGCGAGTTCGGAGTGTCCAAGATGAGCGGATCCACAATCGGGGAAGGCTTGGTAAGGGTGGCGCGATGGGGCACGGCCAGTTGGGCCGGGCGGCTCAGCCGTGCCCGACGGATGCGACGTTGACTTCAGCCCCGGCGGCGTGACCTGATCAGGTCGAGACGCTCCTTGAGCAACTCGTCGAGCTCTTCCACCGAACGACGCTCCAACAGCATGTCCCAATGCGTGCGCGGTGGTTTGCCCTTCCTCGGCTCGGGCAGGTCACCCTCGATGAGGGTGCCCTCCATCCCGTTGCGGCACATCCAGGTGCCCGGGATCTCCGCATCGTCGGCGAACGGCACGTCGAATTCCTCGCCGTTCTCGGTGCGGTACCGCGCAACCTGTCGTGGTGCCAGGTCGTGGTCACGGTCGGTTTCGTAGCTGACGGCCCCCAGCCGACTACCCCGCAAAACACGATCAGCCATCGGGCCCCTCCTTCACATCCTTCATATCCTTGGACACAACATCTCTCGCGGCTAACAACGCAACGGCAAGTTGGCTAGTTCCCGCGGCTCCCGTAACACCCGTTCGGTCTGCCGCGACCGTTGATAATACCGGGATCATCGGCTACCCCGGACCAAATTCGTCAGCCGTGCCCCGTCGTGTCCGACCGCAGCCGTGCCGCTGGTGCGGTCGTGACGTGGCCGACACCGGAACCGGGCGTCGCCGGCGATACTGCGCCAATCCTGTCGACAGCGCGCCTATGAACAGCGGGCCATGATCACCGCAGGCCGGGCGAGCGCAGCGGCTCCCGACGCGGTGGTGCTGGCGCTCACGTCGACCCCCAGGCAGCAGCCGCCCACCCGGCGGTCAGTCCAAGGGCCACGGTATGCCGTATCGCCGGCCTATCCGTCGGCTGATGCAGGGAAGACGAGAACGGGGCAGGACGCGTGTTGGACACAGTATCGGCTGACGGAGCCCAGCACCATTCCCTCGAATTCGCCGCGTCCTCGGCTGCCTACCACAAGCAAGTCGGCTGATCGCGATGCTTCGACAAGCACCCTCTCCGGCCGGCCCTTCACCACACGGAGAGTCACGGGTACCGATGGGCGTTCGCCAAGTACATCGGTAACTGTTTTTTCGAGCGTCTTACGCGCATCCGCGGCCGCATCGTCATCGGAATAGTCGAAGTAATACCCGTACGAGGATGGGGGTTGCCAACCGATCACGGCATGCACTTCACCAGCACTGTATTGGGCCTGTTTGGCTGCCCATTGCAGCGCCTGCCCGCTCGCCGCGGATCCATCTATCCCAACCACGATAACCGGTTGAGTTTCGGCCATTGTTAACCTCCTTGTTCGGTGAAATTTGTTCAGTGATATTTCTGTTGCCAACTTGCTCTTCGGTCAGCGTACGGAGATCCGCCACAGGACCCGCCGCAGAGGTGTCGTCGCGGTGGTCGGATTTCCTCAATGTGCGGGTGACGTCGATATCGTCGATGCTACTACCGCACCGGACAAGCCCTTTCACCGACCGCGCGATATGCAACTCCCTTTTCGGCTCGGCTGCGGAATGTGGTTGTCTCCAACTAAGATCGAGCGGCACCCGCCGAGCCGGGAAGGGGCAAGGAAATGAAGTCACCGGCCTACGCTGTCGTCATTGCCGGTGCCGTGGCGGCCGTTACCGTTCCGGCCGCTCAGGCTTCCCCGCCGCCGGGTTTCGACGACCCGCACATCCCGAACATGATGATGGGGAACTGTCCCGGCGGCAAAGGTGGGCTCGGGAGTATTTCCTACTGCGATGGGGAACGTTACGCCGACGGCAGCTATTGGCACCAGTTATTGATGATGCAGGGGTGGCTCGGGCCCACGGTCACGATGAACTGTGTGGTGGACAACGGGTCACCGATACCGCCAGCCGCACCTGCCGGTGCGTGTGGCGGCAGCTGGGACGGAAAGGTCAATACGGGGTTGCCCGAACCGGGCCCAGCACCCCCACCGGACCAGGCCCCACCACCGCCACCCGGACCGGACCAGGCCCCACCACCACCCCCGGGATCCGCTGTGCCGCCGAGTGGATAGTGATCAAGTCATGGGCCGCTCGAGCGGCACCACCGGTGGGTAAACGGTCATGGTCATCAGCAGCTGAACAACGCGCCGACCCCCTCCGGCGGCGGCACCGGATGCAGACAACCGAACGGTACGACGCCGGTGCGGCCCAACCGTGCCGCCGACCGATGGGCGTAGTTCACACAGAAAAGGTCGGTCCGCTCGGTGCGGCAGCGGTAGTCGCCGAAGGACAGGGCGGCGCCGCTGGGCAACTGCGGGCCGTCGCCGTAGCGAAACGGACCCGGATCGCCGTGCGCGGACCCGACCTGCAGGGTGGCGCCGTCGAAGTCGACCCAATTGCCTTTCCATTCCCCGTAGACCTCCTCGGGACGGGGCGGGGGATCGGTCAGGTCGACCAGGCAGGCCAGCACACCGCCGGTGTGGGCGGAATCGGTCATGCAGGTGATGGCGCCGGAGCGGCTCTCCGGGGCTGGCGGGACAGTGAAGGCGACGTCGTCGCCGAGATCAGTGGTTTCACCAGCGTTTGTCGCGCTGTGATAGCGAGCGACGTCGGCAGGCTGGCCGGCTTGGATCCAGCCGATCACGTCGGCGATGGGCGCACCGGCCTGTGGCGCGGTCAGCGGGGCCACCGACGCACCGGGCGGCTGCGATGACTCCGACGCGGTGGTCTGGGCCTGCTCCGGCTGGCCGACGGTGCCATGGGAACATCCGGCGAGCAGCAACGACACGGCGATCAGCACGGTGGTGCGCATGCCGTTAGGCTAACCGCCGCCCGGGTTCGCTAGGTTCGCCTCATGCATAAACACCCGGTGCAGGTCGACATCGCCACCGGCACTGTCGAAGGTTTCGCCCGCGGCGGGGTGCGCAGGTGGCGATCTATCCCCTACGCCCGCCCGCCGGTCGGGCCGCTGCGGTTCCGGGCGCCGCAGCCGGTGCAGCCCTGGCCGGGTGTGCGGCATTGTCACGGGTTCACCAACTGCGCGCCGCAGCAGCGCCGCTACACCATGCTCGCTCCCGGCAAATACCAGCCGATCAGCGAAGACTGCCTGACCCTCAACGTGGTCGTTCCGGAGGCGGCCGGGCCGGACCCGCTGCCGGTGATGGTGTTCATCCACGGCGGCGGATACATCCTGGGCAGCTCGGCCACCCCGCTCTACGATGGCGCCGCACTGGCGCGACGCGGATGCGTCTACGTCTCGGTCAACTACCGGCTCGGCGCGCTGGGCTGCCTGGACCTGTCGTCGCTGTCGGCTCCCGGCGTCACCCTGCAGAGCAACCTGTACCTGCGCGACCTGGTACTGGCGTTGCGCTGGGTGCACGACAACATTGCGGTGTTCGGCGGCGACCCCGCCAACGTCACCGTCTTCGGCGAAAGCGCCGGCGCGCACATCGTCGCCACCCTGTTGGCGGTGCCCGCGGCCGAGGGCCTGTTCGCCCGCGCGATCGCGGAAAGCCCCGCGTCGGGCATGGTGCGCTCGCCCGACCAGGCCGCGGAGTTCGCCGGCCGCTTCGCCGGGTTGCTCGGGGTGCGCCCCGCAGACGCCGCCCGCGTGCTGTTGCGGGCGTCCGCGGGTGAATTGCTGGCGGCACAGAACCGCCTGGTCGATCAGGGGATGCGCAACATGGTGGGGGCGTTTCCGCTCGGCCCGGTCTTCGGCGACGACGTCCTGCCCCTCGATCCGGTCGAAGCGATGCGGCGCGGGACGGCCCACCGTCTGCCGCTGATCGTGGGCAGCAACGCCGAGGAAGGCCGGCTGTTCACCCGGTTCCTGCGGTTGCTGCCGACCACCGAGCCGATGATCGAGGCGCTGCTGGCCAACACCGATGCGGCCACCCGCGATCGCATCACCGGCGCCTACCCCGACTACCCGGATCCGGCCGCCTGCGTGCGGTTCGGCGGTGACTTCGCCTTCAACTCGGCGGTCTGGCAGATCGCCGAAGCGCACGGCGCCCATGCGCCGACCTATGTGTACCGCTACGACTTCGCGCCGCGGACACTGCGCTGGTCCGGGCTGGGCGCCACCCATGCCACTGAGCTGTTGGCGGTGTTCGACGTCTACCGCGGCCGGTTCGGCACTCTGCTCACCGCCGGCGTGGATCGCCAGGCGGCGCTGCGCGTCAGCGACCAGGTGCAGCGACGCTGGCGGTCGTTCAGCCGTGTCGGCGTGCCCGGCGACGACTGGCCGGCCTACACCGACGCCGACCGCGCCGTCATGGTCTTCGACCGGCGGTGCCGCGTCGACTTCGACCCGCACCCGCAACGGCGGATGGCGTGGCGCGGCTTCTCGCTGAGCCGGTAGCGCTGTGCGGCCGATTGTGGTGATGGGCGTATCGGGCGCCGGCAAGTCGACGGTCGGTGCGGCCCTCGCGCAGCGCCTCGGCGTGCCGTTCGCCGATGCCGACACCTATCACCCCAACACCAACATCGCCAAGATGACCGCCGGCGAGCCGCTCGATGACGCCGATCGGTATCCGTGGCTGGAACGGGTCGGCGAATGGCTGGCCCGACACGGTGGCGGTGGTGTGATCGCTTGTTCGGCGCTCAAGCACCGCTACCGGGACCAGCTGCGCCGGCACTGCCCTGATGTTGCGTTCCTGCACCTGACCGGCTCGCCGGAGCTCATCGCCGGCCGCCAAGCCCACCGGACGGGTCATTTCATGCCGTCGTCGCTGCTGCAGTCCCAGTTAGACACCCTGGAGCCGCTGGCGCCCGACGAGAACGGCGTGGCTATCGACGTCGGTGCGGGCGTCGACGCAATCGTCGACAGCTATCTGGCCGATCGGGTCAGGCCCTGACCACCTGGGTTCCGCCGGCCAGCTCGTCGTGCTTGCCCTGCTTGGTCGGGCTGGTGCTGATGGTCACCGCTATCACGACGTAGGCCGCGAACGCGAGCAGGCCGCCCAGGTAGGGCACCACCGCCAGCAGCGTGAACGCATTGCGGATGGCCGACTGCGCAACATCGGGCTTCGGCGCCCCGCCGGGCCCGCGCACCATGAGCCCGAACAGCCGCTTACCCGGACTGGAGCCCCCGGTGACCTCGAACAACACGAAATATCCGAACGTCAGCACGCCGGAGAACAGGCCGGTCACCAGGAACGGGTAGTTGTCGTCGAACACGAACAGCGACAGCACGAACGCCACGATGTTCACCAGGACACCGTCGACCAATCGCGCCAGGAAACGCCTGCCCACCCCGCCGGGCCGCTGCCCCGGGATGGGCGGGCCCGGTTGACCGTACCCGGATACGTTGGCGTCGAAGTCAGCGGTCGACATGTGCGCCAATGTACCGTCGTGTTCGACCGTTCGCCGCGTCATCGGCAGACCCCGCATGCTCGGCACACCCGGCATACGGTGGTCGGTATGCGCGCCCTGATCATCGTCGATGTGCAGAACGACTTCTGTGCGGGCGGGTCGCTGGCCGTCGCCGGTGGGACCGAGGTGGCCCGTGCGATCACCCGCTACCTGGGCGCCGGGCACGACTATGGCCACGTCGTGGCGACTCAGGACTTTCACGTCGCCCCGGGCGGGCATTTCTCCGACGACCCGGATTTCGTGACGTCCTGGCCGCCGCACTGCGTTGCCGGAAGCGCCGGCGCGCAGTTGCATCCCGACCTGGATGCCGGCCGGATCGAGGCGGTCTTTCGCAAGGGCGCCTACGACGCGGGCTTAAGCGGCTTCGAGGGCGTCGACGCCACCGGCACCACGCTGGCCGACTGGCTGCGCCGGCACGGTGTCGACGCGGTCGACGTGGTCGGCATCGCCACCGACTACTGTGTGCGCAGCACCGCCGAAGACGCGGCCCGGGCCGGTTTCACCACCCGGGTGCTGTCGAGCCTGACTGCGGGGGTGGCCGCGGAGTCGACCGCTACCGCCCTGGCGGCGATGCGCGCCGCCGGCATCACGGTAATCGAGGCCGCTTGATCGCCGCCGTACGGCCGCTGTGCTTAAGCGCTGCGCTTAAGCTCGGGCCGTGACAAATTTTCGGATCGCGCAGGCTGCCGAGCTGCTCGGCGTCAGTGACGACACCGTTCGCCGGTGGATCGACTCCGGCCGGCTGTCGGCGACGACCGGCAGTGGGCCGCGCATGGTCGACGGCGCAACATTGGCACGGTTCGCCCAGGAGCGCGCCACCGCCGAGCCGCTGTCGCGAAGCCCGGTGGTCGGGCAGTCCGCCCGCAACCGTCTGGTCGGGCTGGTGACCAACGTGCTGCGCGACACCGTGATGGCCCAGGTCGACATCCAGGCCGGGCCGTTCCGGCTGGTGTCGCTGGTCAGCCGCGAAGCCGTCGACGAGCTGCACCTGGCCCCGGGCAGCCTGGTGGTCGCCTCGGTCAAAGCCACCAACGTCGTCGTCGAGCTGCCCAGACCGTCGGGCCCGGCCGGCCCCACCGACCCCGCCCCCGGGTTCGGGTAGCCGGTGTTATGGGGCGGTGTCACCAGGCGGCGACAGCTACCATCGCGCCCAGCGTGAAACTGTTGCGAGCTTTGGCCAGATTTCTCGCAACAGTTTCACGCTCGGCGCGAACGGCGAAAGAGGAACGGCCGTGACAGACCAGGAAACGCCGGGGTTGCCCGCCGTGGTAGCGCGCGGCATCTCGATGACCGGGCCATGGGGTCCGGTCGTCGGCCCCGTCGACCTGGAGATCGACGCCGGCGGGGTCACCGTCCTGACCTGCCCACCCGGGTCGGGCCGGACCGCGCTGCTGATGTGCCTGACGGGCCGAATGGCGCCCACGTCGGGGTCGGTGACGGTGTTCGGGCACAGCCGGGCCCGCGACATCTTCGGGGTGTCCACGCTGGCCGGCATCGAGCAACTCGACTCGGTGTCCGAGTCGGTGACCGTGCGGGACCTGATCACCGAGCAGCTGCGCTGGGACGCGCCCTGGTACCGGCTGATCCGCCGCGCCGGCGCGCCCGAACGCGATCGGCTGTGCCGGCCGGTCTTCGGCGAGCTGCCGCTGCCGCGGATCACCGAATACGTCGACGGGCTCAGCGAACTCGACGGGCTGCTGCTGCGCATCGCGCTGGCCAACACCGCCGCCCGGCCGTTGCTGGTCGTCGGCGGTATCGACCAGGTGGCCAGCGACCGCAACCGCGAAGCCCTGGTGCGCCGCCTGGTTGACCTGGGGGAGCGGCAGACCGTGATCACCGCCAGCGTCAACGAGCTACCGGACGGGCTGGGTATTCGCGCGCAGATCCCCGTCGCAGACCTGGAACATGCCGAGCTCACCGGGCAGCCGCAAGGCCAGAAAGGGGGCGATTGACCATGCTCGCCGGAATGTCGCTGGGCACCGACCTCAAGCGGTACTCCCGCGGCACCATGCCGCGGGTGGCCCTGATCACGATCATCGTGCTGCCGCTGCTCTACGGCGCGATGTATCTGTGGGCGTTCTGGAATCCGTTCGCCGCGGTCGACAGAATTCCGGTCGCGCTGGTCAACGAGGACCGCGGTGCGACCGTCGAGGGCCGGCAGTTGCACGCCGGTGACCAGGTGGCCGAGGCGCTGGTGAGCTCCGGTCAGCTGGATCTGCACCGCATGCCGGCAAGCCAAGCGGCCAAAGGGGTCTCCGATGGCAGCTATTACTTCTCGATCACGCTGCCGGCGGATTTCAGTGCCGCGGTGGTTTCGCCCGCGGGTCCGCACCCACGCAAGGCGGCGATCCAATTCCGGTTCAACGACGCCAACAACTACCTGGCGTCCGTCATGGGCCAGAACGCCGCCCGGGAGGTGCTCAACCAGGTCAGTGCCAAGGTCGGCGAGCAGGTCATCGGCACCGCACTGACGCAGGTCACCGTTGCCGTCGAGAAGGCGGCCATCGGCGCCGGGCAGCTGTCAGCCGGATCTCAAATTCTTGCGGCGAACCTGGCGACCGCACGCGATGGCTCAGCCACACTCGCCGCCGGCGCTCGCCAGCTGTCCGCCGGGATCGCGCAGGCCACCGACCCGCTGCTGAAGATGATGGATGACCTGAGCGGACCAGCCGCGTCGGGCTTCGACCCGAACGAGGCCGGTGCCGTCGCGACCCGGCTGAGCGGCAACGTCAAGAACGTGACCGACCGGCTTGCGGCGCTCAACATCGACTACCGGGCGGCCGCCGGTGTCATCAATCAGGTCATGGACGGCTTGCGCGCCAACCCCGATCCCGCCGTGCGGGGACTCGGTGAGTCACTGGCCGGCGCGCAACGCCTGCTCAACGCCGAAGGGATGGACCCGGCCACCGACGACGGACTGGCGCAGCTGCGCAACAACGCTCGGCAGCTGGAAGTCGACCTGGCCGATCCCAACAGCCGGTTACGGACGTTCATCACGCACACGCTCGACGGCGGGCTGAGGTCCGATCTGGTCGCGTTGCGCACCGGCGCCTCCGACCTCGACGCGGGTGCGCACAAGCTCAACGGCGGGCTGGTGGAGTTGGCAAACGGGGGCGACAAGCTCAAAGACGGGGCGCAGCAGCTGGCAACCGGGCTGGGCGAGGCCTCCGACCGGGTGTCGACGCTCACCGATCAGCAACGCGTCGACGTCGCGCACATCCTGGCGAGCCCGGTCGGCGTCGGTATGGATTTCACCCATCACGCCGCGACGTTCGGGACCGGATTCGCTCCGTTCTTCCTGCCGCTCGCGCTGTTCATCGGTGCGTTGATCATCTGGATGCTGTTGACTCCGTTGCAGACTCGCGCCATCGTCAACGGGCTCGGCGCGTTGCGGGTGGTGCTGGCCTCCTACTGGCCGGCGCTGTTGCTCGGGGTGAGCCAGGTGGTGCTGATGTACGCGGTGGTCCACTTCGGTGTCGGCTTAGATGCCCCAGATGCCCGGTATGCGGCGGGCATGGTCGGGTTCCTGACCCTGATCGCGGCCGCGTTCGTGGCGCTGATTCAGGCGTTCAACGCAGTGCTGGGGGTCGCGGTCGGCCGGGTGGTCACGTTGGCGTTCTTGATGTTTCAGCTGGTGTCGTCCGGCGGTGTCTATCCGGTGGAAACCACGGCGAAGCCGTTCCAGATCCTGCATCCCTACGATCCGATGACCTATGCGGTCGATGGCCTGCGCCAGTTGACGGTCGGCGGCATCGACACCAGGATGTGGACTTCGGTGGGCGTCCTGCTCGGGATACTCGCCGCTTCGCTGGCGGCGAGCGCGTGGGCGGCCCGGCGCGATCGCCAGTTCACCCTGGACCGCCTGTATCCGCCGATCGACGTGTGACGTGCTGCGGCGACGGACGTTGCTGCGCGGCGCCGGTGCGCTCGGCGCGGCCGCCCTGGCGCCCTGGCCGGCCGGGTGTACCCCGGGTGAGGACAACGATGATGGGGCCCTGACCTTCTTCTTCGCCGCCAATCCAGAGGAGCGGGACGCCCGGATGGGCATCATCGAGGCGTTCGAGCGCGAACACCCGGACATCAGGGTCCGCACGGTGCTGTCGGGGGGCGACCCGATGCAGCAGATGTCGACGTTCTGCGCCGGCGGCAAGTGTCCCGACGTGCTGATGGCGTGGGAGCTGACCTACGCCGTGTTGGCCGACCGGGGCGTGCTGGCCGATCTGGGCACCCTGCTGGCCCGCGACCGGGAGTTCGCCGCGCAGCTGACGGCCGACAGCATCGACGCGCTGTATCGGACCTTCACCTTCGACGGCACCCAGTACGCCCTACCGGAGCAGTGGTCCGGAACCTTCTTGTTCTACAACAAGAAACTCTTCGCCGACGCCGGCGTGCCGCCGCCGCCGGCACGCTGGGAACAGCCGTGGAGCTTCCGCGAGTTCCTCGACACCGCCGCGGCGCTCACCCGGCGCAACAAGGCCGGCCGAGTCACCCAGTGGGGCTTCGTCGACACCTGGGCGCCGTCGTACTCCGCCGGGTTGTTCGGCATGAACAACGGCATCGGGTGGTCCACCCCACGGATGAACCCGACGCACCTCAACTTCGGTGACGACACGTTCGTCGACGGTGTCCAGTTCTACGCCGACCTCGCCAACGTGCACCGGGTGGCCCCGATTGCGTCGGACACCCAGTCGATGTCCACGATGAACCTGTTCGCACTGGGCAAGGCGGCGATGGCGCTGGGCGGGCATTGGCGTTTCCAGACCTTCGCCCGGGCCGACGGTTTGGATTTCGACGTCACGGTGTTGCCGACCGGCCCGGAAGAACTCCGCAATGGTGGTGCCGCCCGCTCCGATATCGGCACCACGGGGCTGGCCATCGCGGCCAGCAGCCGCCGCAAGGAGCAGGCTTGGGAGTTCGTGAAGTTCGCGGCCGGCCGGTCCGGGCAGGCGTTGATCGGACAGTCGGGGCTGTTCGTGCCGGTGCTGACGTCCGCGGTCGACTCGCCCGGCTTCGCCGCCGCGCATCCCGGGGTCGATAATCTGGCGGTGCTGACCGAAGGGCCCGCCCATTCGGAGGGCTTGCCGATCACCCCGTCCTGGCAGAAAGTCAACGCGTTGATGGACCGCGCTTTCGGGCCCGTGCTGCGCGGACACCGGCCCGCCAGTTCGCTCAAGACCACGTTGTCGGGCGAGGTCGACGAAGTACTGGCCAACCCGTGACCTCCACCCGGCGGCGCGCGCGGGCGGGGCGGTTGTTCGTCGTGCCGAATCTGGCCGCGGTCGCGGTGTTCATGGTGTTCCCGCTGGCGTTCTCGTTGTACATGAGCGTTCAGCGCTGGGATCTGTTCACGCCGCCGAAGTTCGTCGGCTGGGCGAACTTTCGTGATCTTTTCACCACCGACCCGCTGTTTGGCATCGCGGTGCGTAACACGGCGGTTTTCACCCTCGGCACGCTGATTCCGACCGTGGTGATCAGCTTGGCGGTGGCCGGGGCGCTCAATCTGAAACTCAAGGGCATCGGTGTGTTCCGGACCATCGCCTTCCTTCCGCTGGCGGTGTCGGCGGTGGTGATGGCGGTGGTGTGGCAGTTCGTGTTCAACACCGACAACGGACTGCTCAACATCATGCTCGGCTGGGTCGGCATTCCCCCGGTGCCGTGGCTGATCGAACCGCACTGGGCGATGGTCTCGCTGTGTTTGGTCAGCGTGTGGCAGAGCGTGCCGTTCGCCACCGTGATCCTGCTGGCCGCCATGCAGGGCGTGCCGGACACCCTGCACGAGGCGGCCCGCATCGACGGCGCCGGCCAGATCCGTCGGTTCGTCTGGATCACCGTGCCGATGATCCGCGGCGCGCTGTCATTTGTGGTGGTGATCTCGGTCATCAAGGCATTCCAGGCGTTCGACCTGGTCTACGTCCTCACCGGCAGCAACGGCGGACCGGAGACCGGCACCTACGTGCTGGGCATCATGGTTTTCCAGCAGGCCTTCGCCTTCCTGGACTTCGGCTACGCAT
>NZ_JBYCKY010000473.1:0-4076 GCF_057473605.1 Mycobacterium sp. TH-M82
GCTTAAGGGTTGAGCCCAAGTGGCTTTCGGGTTACCGGACACGCCGTGCGGTGTCGAAGCTCTGACGAGAGGGGTGCTGCGTTCGGCTGATGGCTACACGCCCCACCCCGTGTGCACCCGGTTGACATCCCCGCATGTCCCGGCAGCAAGGAGGTGAGAACGCAGTTGAGTCCCAGTGACGATAGTTCGTATCCGAAGCCGATGACTGTTTCGTTCCACCTCGGTCGCGAAACAGCCTGAATCGGCTTCCGTAGAACCCTTTTCCACGCATCTGGGCTGCGCGCCCGGACGCACTCACCCCTGTGCGTAATGCACTCCCAGGGGATCGGCTATTCCGCGAAGGAGGATTGTCATGTCTTTTGTGACCACACAACCGGAGATGCTGGCCGCCGCGGCCGACAACTTGGCGGGAATCGGCTCGACGGTAGCCGCCCGAAACGCCGCTGCGGCAGCCCCGACCACCGCAGTGATTCCGGCCGCCGCAGATCAGGTGTCGATGATGACCGCCGCCCAGTTCGCCGTGTACGGCCACCAGTACCAGATGATCAGCTCCCAGGCCGAGGCGATTCTGGGCCTGTTCACCGACACGTTGCGAAGCGCAGCCGGCTCGTATGCGATCACCGAGGCCGCCAACGCTTGTGTCGCCAGCTAGCCCCGGTTGGCCCGCAGAGTTGAAGGGGTATCAGCGTGTTGGACTTTGCAGCGTTGCCCCCGGAGGTGAACTCCGGGTTGATGTATGTGGGCGCGGGTTCGGGTCCACTGACCGAGGCTGCGGCAGCTTGGGCGGGGTTGGCCGATGAAGTGGGCTCGGCGGCTGATGCCTGTACTGCGACGCTGTCGCAGTTGACCGGTGGTGGGTGGCACGGTCCGTCGGCGGCGTCGATGGCCGCCGCGGCTGCTCCGTATGCGGCATGGCTGCGGGAGACCGCCGGCCACGCTGCTCGCGCTGCCAGCCAAGCGTCGGCGGCGGCAAGTGCTTATCAGACGACGTTCGCAGCTATGGTGCCGCCGCCGGTGATTGCGGAGAATCGTGCTCGGTTGGTGTCGCTGACCGCTACTAACCTGTTGGGGCAGAACACCCCTGCGATTGCGGCAACCGAGGCT
The DNA here is from genome assembly GCF_057473605.1 of Mycobacterium sp. TH-M82. Lineage (NCBI taxonomy): Bacteria > Bacillati > Actinomycetota > Actinomycetes > Mycobacteriales > Mycobacteriaceae > Mycobacterium > Mycobacterium sp. TH-M82. The sequence goes on from NZ_JBYCKY010000473.1 coordinate 1,105, forward strand.
GCCTACTCGGCGATGTGGGCTCAAGACGCCGCCGCGATGTATCGCTACGCCGGTGACTCCGCTGCTGCGGCCGCCCTCAACCCGCTCGGTACGCCCCCGGCTACCACCACCGGGACCGCCGGCCAAGCCGCCGCGACCACCCACGCCACTGCCACCGCGGCGTCCAGCGCCCCGAGCACTTTGTCGCAACTGCTCGCCCCGTCGATGGGTGGATGGAACATCTTCAGCCCGGCAAACGGCGCGTCGCACGTCGGACTGTCGGGGTTACTCAATATGCTCAGCGGGACCACGAATTCGTCGTTCGGCGACTTTTTGAACGACTTCTCCAACAACAGTGTTTTCTCCTCGGGGTTCTGGAATCCGACCGGCGTTTTCAACGTCTTCAACGCGTTCGACTACCTGCTGATCTACGCGGCCCAGGACGCTATGGCGTCCAATGCGCTCGGCGTGGGCGGCTTAGGCGGTTTGGCGCCGATCGCCTCACAAATCCACAGCGTCGGAGCCATTCCGGCCGACGTGGGCACCCTGGCCGGGGCTCACGCCGCTGAAACAGAAGTCACGGCCGGTGTCGGGGAAGCCAAGCTGGTCAGAACGCTGTCGGTGCCCCAGAAGTGGACCGCGGCCGCCGCTTCGGCAGTGACGGCGGGCACCGCTGCGATACCGGGTGCCTCAGCGCTGCCGTTGGGTATCGGCGCCGGCTCGACAGTACTTCCGGGTGCGCCGATGCCCGGAGCGGTGCGAGGCAAGAGGCGCGCCCGCCGCTACGGCTTTCGCCCGGTCGTGGTGGCGCACCCACCGGCCGGCGGATAATCGTGACCCCACCCAGCAACCCGACCCGAGGCAAGGAGGCGTCGTCGTGAGTGCGCAGAGCATCCCGCAGATCGGCGTGCCGGATTTCGGGGCGTTGCCACCGGAGGTCAACTCCGGGCTTATCTACGCCGGCGCCGGCTCAGGTCCGCTGGTTGCTGCGGCGGCAGCCTGGGCGGATTTGGCCAGTGAATTGGTCTCGGCCGCTGATGGCTGTGCCGCGGTGCTGTCTGAGTTGGCCGGTAATGACTGGCAGGGCCCCGCGGCGACGTCAATGGTTGCCGCGGCTGCGCCGTACACCGGCTGGATGCGGGCCACGGCCGGTTATGCCGCCCATGCAGCCAGTCAGGCGTCCACCGCTGTCGGTGCGTATGAGACTGCGTTCGCGGCCGCTGTGCCGCCGCCGGTGATCGCCGAGAATCGTGCCCGGCTGGCAGCCCTGGTCACCACAAACCTGCTGGGGCAGAACACTGCCGCGATCGCCGCCACCGAAGCTGCCTACGCCGAGATGTGGGCTCAAGACGCCACCGCGATGTACCGCTATGCCGGTGACTCCGCTGCTGCGGCCACCCTCAATCCGCTCAGCGAGCCTCCGGCCACCACGACCGCTGGCGGACCGGCCGGCCAGGCCGCTGCGAGCGCCCATGCGGCCGCGACGGCGGCGGCCAGCACCCCCACCACGTTGGCGCAACAGCTCGCCAACGCACTGCAAGCGCTCGGGCTCAACATCATGAACCCCGGATCGGGAACGTCCACCACGGGGCTGGGCGGACTTTTGAACCTGCTGTCGGGATCATCCGACGCGACCCCGTTCTCCAATTTCTTGAACTCCACGCTGGTCAATTCCGCGATCGCCGGCGCGCCCTACAGCCCGGCGTTCATCGGGCAAAACGTGGGAGAAATGAGCGCTCTCATGGCCATCCTCGGCCGGACCCTGGCACCGGCTGCGGCGGTCTCCGGTCTGAGTTCCGCGGCGTCCCCGCTCGGCAGTGTCGCCTCGGCCTCGACCGGCCTGGGCGGGCTGGGCACGCTGGCCGGGTCGACCTCCGCCGGGCAGGGAGCCATCACCGCGAGCGTCGGTAACGCCAGCCTGGTCAGATCGCTGTCGGTGCCCCACAACTGGACCGCCATAGCCGCCCCTGCGGAGGCCATCGCCGCACCGGCAACCGCACACCCGGTCGCGGCCCCCACCGCCAGCCCGGTCATCACCGCGGGCATACCGAGTGCGGCGGCGTCGAGCGCATCGCGCATGGTCGATAAGCCCGAAGATGAGGACGAAGAGGCCCCGGTCTACGGCTTCCCCACCAAAGCGCTGCGCCGTACGCCGGTGGGGGGGTAAGTACGTGGAGGGTATTCGCGCCAATCCGCTCAGTAGTTGTGGCAGGTGTTGGCGACCTGCGACATAACCGCCACGTACGGCGCAGCCTCTGGATTGCCCTGGATCTGCTGGATCATCTGCTCACGCTGGTCGCGCGGCGCGGCGAGAAAGGAATTCAACCAGGACTGCGCTGCCGGCATCGCGTTGAATTGTGCAGCAGCTGATGGATTTTGCGCGTTCAGTGCCGACAGCGCCTGTGGGTAGCTGCAGGTTGTGGTGATGACAGGATCGTCGGCACCGGGGTTTGCAGCCGCTATCCCGGCCGCGGTGGCCAACGACAGTGCCAGGCCGCCGATCGCAGCGCCAAGTCGTGTCGATGAAAGTGTGAACATTGTGGGAAACCTCTTCTCGCTAATGCACCGTCAGGCACGTTGCCCATGGCGCAGTAGTTCGTGGCTTGCCACTTCCGGTCGGGACTAAACCAGATCCGGCGATCCCTTAGCCTTTCCTCACACTTGGTTGGCAGCGGCCATCTTTCATGCCTGCCGGTATTCGGAAGCTCATGTTGACCGTGGTTCCCGACCCGGTCTGGTCGAGCTCGACACAGTCGGCCACCGAGCGGACGAATCGTAGCCCTCGGCCCCGGTTGCCCGGGTGGCGCGGCGGTGCTTTCCACGATCCGGAATCGGCGACCTGAACCTGTATTTGGGTGTCGGCGATTTCAGCACCGACCCGCACCTTGCCGCGGGTCTGCCCGCGGTAGGCATGTTCGACGCTGTTTTCGCACGCCTCGTTGGTGGCCACCACGATGTCGGCGGAGAGAGCCGGCGGGATGTTCGCCGTATCG
>NZ_JBYCKY010000474.1:0-4552 GCF_057473605.1 Mycobacterium sp. TH-M82
CGCCTCAACCGAGTCAACCAACGCGTCGACGAACGAATCGCCCACATCAGCGCGCGCCGACGGCACACCAACCGGAAGACTCATCGCCACAACCACACCCACCACCACGCCCACCGGCGCACCCACCACGCGACGACGACGCACAGTGGTGATGCGTGATCCACGATCACCCACGGGCAGGCCAGCCATCAATTCAATTCCTCAGCGAAGATCCCCGCAGCACACAACGGGTCTTATCCAGCGTTAACCTAGCTTTCACCTATCCCGATCCGCAAGCCCAACCACCGAATTTGTCGGTACGCCCCGGAAGTGTCCACGAGATGGCCTCCAGCAGCCTGCAAGCACTGCCGCTCACCAGGCAGTAGTCGTGAAGCGAGAGACGGTTCGTAGAGTATCGGTGTGCTCGGGTCGACGGCCCTCATCGCCGACGCCGCCTGGTCGTAGGAGGGGGCGCCTCGATGAACGACGTGCCCGAGTTGCTGGCCACCGCGGTGGCGGCGCTGGGCGGCACCGAGCGCAGCGGCCAGGTGGAGATGGCCGAAGCGGTCGCGCATGCCTTCGACACCGGGGAACACCTGGCCGTGCAGGCCGGAACCGGCACCGGCAAGTCGCTGGCCTATCTGGTTCCCGCGATCGCTCGCGCGGTGTCCGACGACACCCCGGTGGTGGTGTCTACCGCGACGATCGCATTGCAGCGCCAGCTCGTCGAGCGCGATCTGCCCCGGCTCGTCAATGCGCTGGCCGACGTCCTGCCGCGACAGCCACGGTTCGCGCTGCTCAAAGGACGACGGAACTACCTGTGTCTCAACAAAATCCACGGCGGCAGCGATCCCGATGCCCCGGCCGATGGTGAGCAGGAGGAGCTTTTCGAACCGTCCGCCGCTACCGCCCTCGGTCGCGACGTGCAGCGGCTTACCGCCTGGGCGTCGGAGGCCGATACCGGCGACCGCGACGAGCTCAAACCCGGTGTGGGAGATCGATCCTGGGCACAGGTCAGTGTGTCGGCGCGCGAATGCCTGGGCGCGGCCCGCTGCCCGTTCAGCGCCGAGTGCTTCGCCGAGCGCGCACGCGACAATGCCGGCGGCGCCGACATTGTCGTGACCAACCACGCGCTGCTGGCCATCGACGCGATCGGCGAGGCCAACGTGCTGCCCGAGCATCGACTGCTGGTGATCGACGAGGCACACGAGCTGGTGGACCGGGTGACTTCGGTGGCCACCGGCGAGCTCACGCCGGCCGCGCTCGGCGTCGCGTCGCGGCGGATCACGCGGCTGATCTCAGCCGAACTGACCCAGCGGTTCGAAACCGCGGCGACCACGTTCGGCTCGGCGATCCACGACGCGCGCCCCGGCCGGATTGATTACCTCGACGACGAGCTGGCGACCTACCTGACCGCACTGCGCGACGCCGCCGGTGCGGCCCAATCGGCGATCGACCTCACGCCCAGCGACCCGAAGGCGGCGGCCGCGCGCAAAGAGGCGGTCGTGGCGCTCACCGAAATCGCCGAGACCGCGGCACGAATCCTGGCCTCGTTCAGACCCGCCATCCCCGAGCGCACCGACGTCGTGTGGCTGGACCACGAGGACAACCGTGGTTCGGTGCGCCCGGTGCTGCGGGTGGCACCGCTATCGGTGGCCGGGCCGTTGCGTGACCGGCTGTTCGCCCGCGCGACCACGGTGCTGACCTCGGCAACCCTGACCGTCGGCGGATCCTTCGACGCGATGGCGAGCGCCTGGGGGCTGACCGACGGGGATCCGGAATCTCTTTGGCGGGGCTTGGATGTCGGATCGCCGTTTGCCCACGCCAAGGCTGGCATCCTCTACGTCGCCGCGCATCTGCCGGCCCCCGGACGCGACGGCGCCGGCTCGGCCGAACAGTTGGCCGAGATCGCGGAGCTGATCAGCGCCGCCGGCGGACGCACGCTGGGGCTATTTTCGTCGATGCGGGCGGCACGAGCGGCCGCCGAGGCGCTGCGGGAGCGCCTGGAAACGCCGATGCTGTGCCAGGGCGACGATGCCACCGGCGCGCTGGTCGAGCAGTTCGCCGCCGACACTGCGACCTCCCTGTTCGGCACGCTGTCACTCTGGCAGGGCGTCGACGTGCCCGGTCCGTCGCTGTCGCTGGTGCTCATTGACCGAATCCCGTTCCCACGACCGGACGACCCGCTGCTGGCTGCCCGCCAGCGCGCGGTGACCGCCCACGGCGGTAACGGTTTCATGACCGTCGCCGCGGGCCACGCGGCGGTGTTGCTGGCGCAGGGGGCGGGCCGGCTGCTGCGTGGGCTCGACGATCGGGGAGTGGTGGCGGTGCTCGACTCGCGCATGGCGACCGCGCGCTACGGCGACTACCTGCGCGCCTCGCTGCCACCGTTCTGGCCGACCACCGATACAACCCTGGTCTGCCAGGCGCTGCGGCGGCTCTGCGCCGCGACGGAGACCGTCTAGCATGCCCTCGAGGATTTCTACTCGGCCCTCACCTGGGCGGGAGTGGCGGAACATGTGGCCCGGATAGCTGGCCAGCTGGCACGTCGGTTCAGGCGAAGCCGCAGCGGTATCGATGACGTTGACTACGTGATCGCCGCGACGGCGATCGTCATCGACGCGGATCTGTTGACAACCAACGTGCGCCACTTCCCGATGTTCGGCGAGCTGCAGCCTCCATACTGATCCGCCGCGCCGGCGCGAGCATGCGCAAAGTCGCACTCCGCGGTCTCCAGGAGTGCGACTTTGCGCATGCTCGCGACCAGAATCAGTACAGCGCGCTGGCCAGGTTGCGGCGCGCGGCGACGACATCCGGATCGGCGGGATCGAAAAGGTCGAACAACTCCACCAGCCGGGTCCGCACCGAGGTGCGCGTATCACCGGACGTTCGTCGCACCAGCGCGATCAACCGGTCGAACGCCGCGGCGACATCCCGGTTGACGATCTGCACATCGGCAGCGGCAAACGCGGCGTCGACGTCGTCCGGGGCGGCGTCGGCGACAACAATCGCATCGGGGCGGTGCGCGGTAGCACGCTGCAAGAAGTCGATCTGGCGAAGGGCCGCGCGCGCTTCGGCATGCTGGGGATCGGCGTCCAACAGTGCCTGATAAGAGCTTCGCGCCGCGGTGAAATCACCCGCCTCGAGCTGTTCGCGAGCCTGAGCCAACACCGGATCGACCTGCGCCTCCTGGCCGGAATCGGTTACACCGCCGAGCTTGCCCGCTGTCGCCGACAGCAGCGAATCCAGCCAGCGGCGCAATTGATCCGGTGGCTGCACGCCCTGGAAGCTGAAGATCGGCTGCCCGCCTGCCAGCGCCACCACGGTGGGCACCGCCTCGACCCCGAACACCTGCGCCACGCGCGGCGTGGTGTCGACGTTGACCGTGGCCAGCGACCACTTGCCGGTGTCGTCCTTGTTATCGGCCCGCGCCAAGCCCGCAAGAGTGTCAGCCAATTGGACACACGCAGCGCTGCGCGGCGACCACAGCAGTACCACCACCGGCACCTGATTGGACCGGAGCAGCACCTCGGCCTCGAAATTGGTCTCGGTGATCTCAGTGATCCCGGTGCCGCCCGGCGCGGCTGCCCCAGCACCCCCGGCGCCGCCGGACCCACTCTGCTCGGCCTGCTGCTTGAGGCCGGACAGGTCCACCGCTCCGGCCAGTGCTGGGCCGATAGGGGGTCGGGGACGGGTCACGCCGTCAATTTTGTCACGCCTCGTCGCACCCTTGTCGACGGCCGTCATCGAGAACAATGTGCACGATCGCGTCGTCGCTACGTCGACGCAACCCAGCAACCTATCCGGCCCGCAGGATCAGCGCATCGCCCTGGCCGCCGCCGCCGCACAGGGCCGCCACCCCGTACCCCGAGCCGCGCCGCGCCAGCTCCAGCGCAACGTGCAGGGTGATCCGGGCTCCCGACATGCCGATCGGATGCCCGAGGGCGATCGCACCACCGTTGATATTGACGATGTCGGGGTTCACGCCGAGTTCGGCGATGGAGGCCAGCGCGACCGCGGCGAACGCCTCGTTGATCTCGATGACGCCGAGGTCGTCGACCGTGATGCCTTCCCGGGAGACGGCCTTGCGGACCGCATTGGCCGGCTGGGACTGCAGCGTCGAGTCGGGTCCCGCCACCACGGCGTGCGCACCGATCTCGACGAGCCAGCTCAGCCCCAGCTCGGTGGCCTTGTCCTTGTTCATCACCACCACTGCGGCCGCACCGTCGGAGATCTGCGACGACGAGGCGGCGGTGATGGTGCCGTCGCGGCGAAACGCCGGCTTCAGCCCGGCCAGCGATTCGGCAGTGGTGTCGTTGCGGATCCCCTCGTCCTTGGTGAACTCCAGCGGTTCGCCCTTGCGCTGCGGAATCATCACCGGCACCACCTCGTCGGCGAAAATGCCGTCCTTCCAGCCCGCGGCCGCCTTCTGGTGTGATCCGGCGGCGAACTCGTCCTGCGCACATCGGGTGAGCTTGTCGACGTCGTTACGCTGCTCGGTGAGGGCGCCCATCGGCTGGTCGGTGAACGCGTCGTGCAGGCCGTCGTAGGCCATGTGGTCCGACACCGTCAC
>NZ_JBYCKY010000475.1:0-12813 GCF_057473605.1 Mycobacterium sp. TH-M82
GCGGGGCCTTGCGGGCCTTCTTCAGGCCGTACTTCTTGCGTTCGGTGGCCCGCGGGTCGCGGGTCAAAAAGCCGGCCTTCTTCAGCGCCGGCCGGTCTTCGGGCGCCACCAGCACCAACGCCCGGGCGATGGCCAGCCGCAGCGCACCCGCCTGCCCCGACGGCCCGCCGCCGTCGAGGTGGGCGAAGATGTCGAAGCTCTCCGCCCGGTCCACGGTGACCAGCGGAGCCTTGATCAGCTGCTGGTGCACCTTGTTCGGGAAATAACCCTCCAGGCTGCGTCCGTCCAGGTCGAACTTGCCGGTGCCGGGCACCAGGCGTACCCGCACCACGGCCTCCTTGCGGCGCCCGACGGTCTGGATCGGACGGCCCAGATCCCTCAGCTCGCGCGGCTCGGTGGCCTGCGCCGCTTCGCCGGCGTCGGTTTCCCCGGTGGCTTCGGTCACGGTCTCTGTCACTGCGTCACCTGCTTGATCTCGTACGGGACCGGCTGCTGCGCGGTGTGCGGATGCTGCGGGCCGGCGTAGACGCGCAGCTTGCGCTTGATCTGACGACCGAGCTTGTTCTTGGGCAGCATGCCGATGATCGCCTTCTCCACGACGCGGTCGGGGTGGCGCTGCATCAGCTCACCGATGGTCCGCTTACGCAGCCCGCCCGGGTAGCCGGAGTGGCGGTAAACCAGCTTGCTGCGCAGTTTGTCACCGCTGATGGCGACTTTGTCGGCGTTGACGATGATGACGAAGTCGCCGCCGTCGACATTCGGCGTGAACGTCGGCTTGTGCTTGCCGCGCAGCAGCGTTGCCGCCGCGACAGCCAGCCGGCCGAGCACCACGTCGGTGGCGTCGATGACATGCCACGACCGTGTGGTGTCACCCGCCTTCGGCGTGTAGGTGGGCACCAGGCTTACCTCTTTCGATTCGGGTTCGGGCACCGGTCAGGCGTCGACGGCGGGGCGTTCTCGGCGACCGGCATCGACCCGAGGACCCGCGTGTACCGCGCGCCAACGACGCAGCTTACCGGTGGATATCGGCGCAGGTCAAAAATGGTCAACGGGAAAGAGTGGGGTTGCCGGTGTGGCCCCGACGGCTCCCCTCCGTCAGGGCCACACCGCGTTCCTGGAGGTGCCGGGCGGCACCTTGCCCACCTTGCCCGTGGCTACCGAACCCAGGCGCCCGCGGCCCGGCGGTCGGCGTGAGCCACGTCGGCCGCGCCGTCCCGGACGGCGGCACCGAGATTGAACAGGATCTGGTTGAGCGCGGCCGCCGCCTGGTGCCATGTGAGCTGCTCGGCGCGGTAGCCGCCGGCGGCTTCCCGGGTCCACACCTCCTGCAGCGGCGCGACCTGGGCGCGCAGGTCCTCCAGCGCGCCGTTGAGGCGGGCGGCCGTGGCGTGGATGTCCTGGCGGACGACGTATTCGATCTCGTCGAAGTTGTACGACAGCACCGGTTCCATGGCTAATTCCTTTCCGTTCAGATGCCGCCGCCGGCTGCAGCGACGTGGTGGGAATGACCCTCGGCCGCTTCGCGCAGCACGCGTTCGTTGTGGCGGATGGTCTCGGCGATGCCCCGCAGGGCCTCGTGCAGTCGCACCGACTCGGTGTTCCAGCGGTCCACCACGTCGTGAAACCGCGCCGCCGCGGGCCCGGCCCACACCGCCGCCGGCACGCCGCGCATCCTGCCGATGAACGCCTGCAGCGTCGCCCGGATCTCCTCGTTGCGGGTGTCGGTGGCCGCCGCGACGGCGCGCATCACCTCGAAGTCGGTGCTCAGTGTGGACACATCTCCCCCTTCTCGTCGCTGACATCTCGTTTGACTGCGCCGCGACACTTTTGGTTCCGTTTCTCTCCAGTCTCTCCAGCGAACAGCCGCCCGGGCGTGCGGTCCCGGGGCGTTGTTGCCCTGCCGGTAGGCGTCCGGCGCCGGCTGCATCTGGACGAAGACACGCCGCCGAATTGATCACCCGCCGTGTTACATGTAACCTTGGTGGATGGCCAGCACACGAGAGCGGGTGCGAGAACATCGGCGACGGTTGCGTGCCCAGGGGCTTAGGCCTGTTCAGATTTGGGTGCCCGACGTTCGGGCGCCGGAATTCGCCGCAGAAGCTCACCGCCAGTCGGCCGCCATCGCCGCCAGCGAGCAGGAGGCCGACGATCAAGCTTTTGTCGACGCTATCTCTTTCGGCTGGACCGCCGAGGGCGAGCCCGCCGAGTGAGGCGAGGCGATATCCACGTCGCTGCTGCACGAGGTGTCTATACGGGCAAGCCAAGACCGGTCGTCATCGTTCAGGATGATCGATTTGATGCGACCACCTCGGTCACGGTCTGTCCGCTGACAACCAACCCCGTCGAGGCGCCGCTGAGCCGGATCGCTGTGGAGCCGACAGCGGCAACCGACATTGAGCAGCCAAGCAAAATCATGGTTGACAAGATCACCACAATGCCGCGGGCGAACGTGCGCGAGCGTGTCGGCCGTCTCACCGATAGCGACCTCATCCGACTCGATCGCGCACTGCTGGTGTTCCTCGGGCTTGCCGAATAAGCGGGCTTGCCGATTAGCAGGAGCCCGCTGGCCGACGATGACACGCAGCCGGTTGGCCGGCTACGTCGACACGTTGGTGGCCCGCGCCGACGCCGATGCGGTGCGCCAGCGCCACAAACGCCACCAGGACCGAGAGATCACCATCTGGGGTGACGTCGACGGCGTGACCGAGATCGGCGGCCGGCTGTTCACCACCGTCCCCGGCAAGCGGGAGGTGCCAAGCAACTTGCCGATGGGACGCTGATCTGGACCGCTCCGACCGGGCACACCTATGTGAGCACCCCAGGCAGCGCCCTGCTCTTTCCCGCCCTATGCATCCCCACCGGTGACCTCACCCCACCTGAAACCACACCCGAGCCGCCCACCGACCGCTGCGCCGGCCGCACCGCCGCGATGCCCCAACGCCGCCGCACCCGCGCCCAAAACCGTGCCCGCTACATCGCCTCCGAACGCCGGCGCAACCAGCAGGTCCACCAGGCGCGCCGAGCCGCCCGCCAAGCCTTCTGGACCACCCCCACACCACCAGCCAACTCCGACGACGACGACCCGCCACCCTTCTAGCGACCGCCGTGACGAGCCGACACACAATGCCCGGCCCGGCCATGATCAGCGCAGCAGATGCCGCGCCATCACCACCCGCTGAATCTGGTTGGTGCCCTCGTAGATCTGAGTGATCTTGGCGTCGCGCATCATCCGCTCGACCGGGAAGTCGGTGGTGTACCCAGCGCCGCCGAAGAGCTGTACGGCCGACTCGGTCACGTCCATGGCGGCGTCGGAGGCGAGGCACTTCGCGGCCGCGGAGATGAATCCGAGGTTGGACTCGCCGCGTTCGGCGCGGGCTGCGGCGGTGTAGACCATCAGCCGGGCGGCTTGGACTTTCACCGCCATGTCGGCCAGCTCGAACTGCACACCCTGAAAATCGGCGATCGACCTGCCGAACTGCTTGCGGTCCTTGGTATAAGCGATCGTGGCATCCAACGCGCCCTGCGCGATGCCCACGGCTTGCGCGCCAACGGTGGGACGGGTGTGGTCGAGGGTCTGCAGTGCGGTCTTGAACCCGGTGCCCGCTTCGCCGATGATCCGGTCGCCGGGGATGCGGCAATTCTCGAAGTACAACTCGGTGGTCGGCGAGCCCTTGATGCCCATCTTCTTCTCCTTGGGCCCGACGCTGAAACCCTCGTCATCGCGGTGCACCATGAACGCCGAGATGCCGTTGGCGCCCCTGTCCGGATCCGTCACCGCCATCACCGTGTACCACGTCGACTTGCCGCCGTTGGTGATCCAGCATTTCGTTCCGTTGAGAATCCAGTCTTCGCCATCGGCACGCGCCCTGGTCCGCATCGACGCCGCGTCGCTGCCGGCCTCCCGTTCGCTCAATGCATACGAGGCCATCGCCCCCTCGGTTGCCAGGCTCGGCAGCACCTGCTTTTTCAGCTCCTCCGACCCCCGCAGGATCAAACCCATGGTGCCCAGTTTGTTCACCGCCGGGATCAGCGACGCCGACGCGTCGACGCGGGCTATCTCCTCGATCACGATGCAGGCGGCCACCGAGTCCGCGCCCTGACCGCCGTACTCCTCGGGAATGTGCACGGCGTTGAAACCCGAGGAATTGAGCGCCGCCAGCGCTTCCTCGGGGAACCGGGACCGCTCGTCCACGTCGGCGGCGTACGGCGCGATCTCCTTTTCGGCCAGCGCCCGAATCGCCGCCCGCAGCTCATCGTGCTCTTCGGGCAGTTTGAACAGATCGAACGACGGGTTGCCGGCCCAGCCAGCCATCTCGGCCTCCTTGCTACTCGCCGGTGAATTTACCCTGCAGTGCTTCGTCTTTGACCACCACCGCCTCGGCCAGCCGATCCTGGTACGCCACCAGCCGGGTCCGCAACGCCGCATCCGCGGACCCCAGGATGCGCACCGCCAGCAGCCCGGCGTTACGCGCACCGCCGATCGACACGGTAGCCACCGGGACCCCGGCCGGCATCTGCACGATGGACAGCAGCGAGTCCAGCCCGTCCAGGCACGCCAACGGGACGGGCACCCCGATCACCGGCAGCGGCGTGGCGGCAGCGACCATGCCCGGCAGGTGGGCGGCACCGCCCGCCCCGGCGATGATCACCTCGATGCCGCGCCCGGCCGCGTTCCGGGCGTAGTCGAACATCCGCTGCGGGGTGCGGTGCGCCGAGACCACCCCGACCTCGAAGGGGATGTCGAACTCGGCCAGCGCGTCGGCAGCGTCGGCCATCACCGACCAGTCACTGTCGCTGCCCATGATCACGCCGATCCGGGGCTGTTGGGTCATGGGTGTCCTATCCGTTGATCCACCGTGCGTGCGACAACCAGTGTGCCGCGAGTTCGGCACGGGCACTCAGCTTCACCCACTCCCCCGCATCCCCGGAATTCGACCCGAGCAGGTTGACGTGTCCGATCTTGCGGCCCGGGCGTTCGCGCTTACCGTACAGGTGGACACGGGCGTCGGGCATCCTCGCAAACAGGTGATGCAGCCGTTCGTCCATGGCCATCGCCGGTGGCTGCGGGGCACCGAGCACGTTGGCCATCACGGTAACCGGCACGATGGCGTCGGTGTCGCCGAGCGGATAGTCCAGCACCGCACGCAGGTGCTGTTCGAACTGGCTGGTACGTGCTCCGTCCATGGTCCAGTGCCCGGAGTTGTGCGGCCGCATCGCCAGCTCGTTGACCAACAGCTCCCCCTCGTGCGTCTCGAACAGCTCGACGGCCAGCACCCCGATGACGCCGAGCGCGTCCGCCAGCCGCAGCGCCAATTGTTGTGCGGCCGAAGCCAAGCCGTCAGACAAATCCGGTGCGGGCGCGATCACCTGCACGCAAATCCCGTCGCGCTGCAGAGTCTGCGCCACCGGCCACGCCGCGCCCTGGCCAAAAGGGGATCGAGCGACCAGCGCCGCGAGCTCTCGGCGCATGGCGACCCGTTCCTCGACCAGGACCGGAACACCGGCGGCCAGGTGGCCGGCGACGATGTCGCGGGCCCGGGCCAAGTCGTCGGCGATGGCCACGCCGCGACCGTCGTACCCGCCGCGCGCCGCCTTGACCACGATCGGGACGCCGACCTGCTCGAGGAAGTCGTCCAGGGAGCTGACAGTGCCGGTGGCGTCGACTGTGGCGTACCGCGGCACCGGCACGCCCAAGGCCGCCAACCGTTGCCGCATCACCCGTTTGTCCTGGGTGCAGACAACCGCCTGCGGCGGCGGTGCCACGTTAACGCCCTCGGCGACCAGTGTTTCCAGCAGCTCGGTGGGGACGTGCTCGTGGTCGAAGGTCAACACGGTGGCGCCGGCAGCGGCGCGGCGCAGGTCGTCCAGGCTGGTGTGCGAGCCGATCACCAGGTCGGGGGTGACCTGGGCCGCCGGGTCGTCGGCAGCGACGGCCAGCACCCGCAGGCTCTGGCCCAGGGCGATCGCCGCCTGATGGGTCATCCGGGCCAGCTGCCCGCCGCCGACCATGGCGACGAGCGGCTGCGCGGGCGCAGGTGACCCGGGCGGCCCGGCGGGTGAGGTATCCGGCACGGACATCATCGTGTCACGTGCGCCGTCGCCAGCAGGTAACGACCGTTATCGCATCGTTACCCGCAGGTGGGACGTGGTACGTAAACTGGCGTCCTATGTCCTTCACCGACGCGACGATCGCCCGGCTGCCGGGGGTCATCCGGCCGATGGCCGAGCGTCACCATGAGCTGATCAAGTTCGCCATCGTCGGGGCGACCACGTTCGTCATCGACTCGGTACTGTTCTACACGCTCAAGCTGACGATCCTGGAGCCCAAGCCGGTGACCGCCAAGGTCATCTCCGGGATCGTCGCGGTGATCGCGTCCTACATCCTCAACCGGGAGTGGAGCTTCCGTGACCGCGGCGGGCGCGAGCGCCACCACGAAGCGGCGCTCTTCTTCGCGGTCAGCGGCGTCGGGGTGCTGTTGTCCATGGCGCCGCTGTGGTTCTCCAGCTACGTGCTGCAGCTGCGGGTGCCGACGGTGTCGCTGACCATCGAGAACATCGCCGACTTCATCTCGGCCTACCTCATCGGCAACCTGCTGCAGATGGCGTTCCGGTTCTGGGCTTTCCGCCGCTGGGTGTTCCCCGACGAGTTCGCCAGTGGCGGCGACACGGCGCTGGGCGCGACGTTGGAGGACGCGGCCCTGGCCGAGGCGATCGAGGACGCGCTGGAAGGCGGTTCCGGTGCAGATCTGGTCACGTTGTTCCGGCGACCGGTCCGTCAGTCGGGCCGGGCGTCGAGGGTGTCGAAGACCTCCTGATGTAACAGTGCGTGGCACTGCCACTGCCGCATATCGCCCAAATCACCGCGAACACGACGTTCGCACATGGGTGACGTCCCCGGCCGCGACGGCCTCCGACCCAGCGCCGGTGTCGATGCGCAACCGGCCCAGCTCGTCGATCGCCTCGGCGACGCCCTCCACTGTCCGGTCGCCGGGCAGACTGGCCCGCACCCGGGTGCCCAGCGTCCGGCTGCAGCGCTGATAGTCGGCCATCAGTGCCGGTTCCGCGCCGCCCGCGGTCCGCCAGGCCTCGATGCGAGCCGCCAGCCGGTGAAGTATCGCCCGGGCCAATCTGTTCCGGTCGGTTACCGGGGCGCCGAGCATCGCCAACGAGGTGGCGATGGGGTCGGGCGCCTCGTCAGCGGTCATCGTCACGTTCAGACCGAGGCCGACGACGACGACCGGTTTGGGCGCGGCCACCTCGGCGAGGATGCCGGCCAGTTTGCCGTCGCCGACGACGACGTCGTTGGGCCACTTCAGGCCCGCCCCGATACCGGCCACCTCGGCGAGTGCGTCGGCCACCGCAACGCCCGTCGCCAGCGGCAGCCAGCCCCATCCTGAGGTCGGGACCGCGTCCGCGGCCACCCCGACCGACAGCGCCAGCTGGGCGCGTGGCGGGGCCGACCAATGCCGCCCAAGGCGACCGCGGCCCGCCGTCTGATGTTCGGCCAGCAGAACGACGCCGTCGATGTCCTCGCCGGCGCCGGCCCGGGTCAGCAGATCGGCGTTGGTGGAGCCCGTTTGGTCGACCACGTCGAGCGCCCGCCACGGCAGACCCGGACCGGCCAGCCGGTCGCGCAGTGCGGACCCGTCGAGTGGAGGTCTTTCTGAGTCGTCACCCATCATGGATGACCCTAGAGCGTGTCGAACAACATGACATCACCGTGCTGATGAGCTTCGATCACGGATTTGACGTCTGTCCCGGGATCATGACTCGTGCGTTCTGCTCGGATTCGACCGGGTGGCCGTGGTCAACTTTTGTCTACGTGGTCCAGGTTTTTGACCGCGATCGGGTCGTTCTCCGTCATACCGACGTCCGCCGCGCCGCCGGGTGAGCCGAGTAATGCGAAGAAGTCGGCGTTGATCTGGGTGTACTGGCTCCACTCGTCGGGCAGGTCCTCTTCGATATAGATGGCTTCGACCGGGCACACCGGCTCGCAGGCGCCGCAGTCGACGCACTCGTCGGGCTGGATGTAGAGCATGCGTGCGCCTTCGTAGATGCAATCGACCGGACATTCGTCGATGCAGGACTTGTCTTTGACGTCAACACACGGTTCGGCAATCACATAGGTCACAATTGTCTCCTCCCTACCGCTTGTCGAGATGGGCGACGCGGCATGTTCGTCGGATCGGAATCAGCCCCGCCCGACCCACGGCAGCTTCAGCACATTGCCGACGACGTCGAACGCCCGGAACCACGCTAGCGTGCGAGATCACGACAAACTTTTCGTAGGCTGGACGTTGATCCCGCACTCGGTCTTGTTGAACCCGGCCCAGCGCCCGCTGCGCGGGCCGGCGCCTTTCTTCGGCTTGGCCGTGTTCGGCCGGCAGCCGATAGACGGATAGCCTTCTGCGATCAAGGGATTGACCAGTACCTGGTTCTCGGCGATGTGGTCGGCCATCTCCCGATCGGACCACGCGGCCAGCGGGTTCAGCTTGACCAGTTTGAACAGCTCGTCGAAGCTGATCAGTGGGGCCTTGGCACGGTTAGGCGTATCGACGCGTCGCAGCCCGGTCACCCATGCGGAGAAGCCGGACAGTGTTTTGGACAGCGGGACGACTTTGCGCAGCCTGCAGCACTCGTCGGGGTCGGTGCGGCACAGGCTCGTGCCCAGCTCCAGCACCGAGGGCTCGGGATGGATGGTGAGCAAACGGACGTCGTAGGTGGCCTCGACCGCATCACGCATCCCGAGGGTTTCGGCGAACTCGTTGCCAGTGTCGACGAACAGTACCTGGACTCCCGGTCGCACTTTGGCCGCCAGGTCCACCAACACGGCATCCTGCATGTTGGAGGCCACCACGTAGCCGTCGCCGAAAGTTTCGTCGGCCCAGCGCAACAGGTCGGTGGCACTGGCACCGTCCAACTCGGCGGCCCCGCGCGCCGCCAGTTCGCGCAGCTGCGCTTCGGGTAAACGGTTCACCTGACCGTTCATCGTCGTTCTGCCCTCCCTTACTCTCAGCGCAGGTCGACTTCGTCGGCTCGCAGTGCCCATTTCGCGAAGCTCTCGCCATCGTGTCGCTGATCGACGAAGTGGTGCACCACCCGCTCGATGTAGTCGCCGAGCTCGGTGCTAAGCACCTTGTGCTGGCGTAGCTTACGGCCGAAGCCGCTTTCGGCGCCCAGGCTGCCGCCGAGGTGCACCTGGAAGCCCTCCACCGTGTTGCCCTCGCCGTCATCGACTATCTGGCCCTTGAACCCGATGTCAGCGACCTGAATCCGAGCGCATGAGTTGGGGCATCCGTTGAGATGGACCGTGATCGGCACGTCGAGTCGAGCGTTGATATCGGCGAGCCGGCGTTCGAGCTCGGGCACCAATGTCATGGCACGGACGCGGGTCTCGGTGAACGATAGCTTGCAGAACTCGATACCGGTGCAGGCCATCAGGTTCCGGCGCCAGTCCGACGGCTGCGAAAGGAGGCCACGCCTGTCCAGACCGGCCACCAAGTCGTCGACCTTATCGTCGGCAACGTCGAGAATGACCAACTTCTGATACGGCGTCAACCGGGCCCGGTCCGACCCGGCCTGCTCCATCAGGTCGGCCGCCGCAGAGAAAATCCTGCCTGAGACGCGTCCGGCAATCACGGCCACGCCGACAGCGTTCAGCCCGTTCTTGATGCGCTGCACCCCGACGTGATCGATCGGATGCGCGGGCGGCTCGGGCGCTGGGCCGTCGATGAGGCACCGCTTGAGGTACTCGGTTTCGAGAACCTCACGGAACTTTTCCGTACCCCAGTCCTTGACCAAAAACTTGAGCCGCGCCTTCGAACGCAGCCGCCGGTAGCCGTAGTCGCGAAACAGGGCGGTCACCGCCTCCCACACCTCGGGCACCTCGCCAAGCGGCACCCAGGCACCGATCCGCTGAGCCAGCATCGGGTTGGTGGACAGCCCACCGCCAACCCACAGATCCAGCCCCGGGCCGTGCTCGGGATGCTTGACGCCGATGAACGCCACGTCATGAGTCTCGTGAGAAACGTCTTGCAGACCCGATACCGCGGTCTTGTACTTGCGTGGCAGGTTCGCAAACTCGGGATTGTCCAAAAAACGCTGCCGGATTCCTTCGATCGCCGGGGAAGCATCGAGCACTTCGTCGAGGGAATCACCGGCCAGCGGTGAGCCGTGGATACCGCGCGGGCAGTCGCCGCAGGCCTCGATGGTCGTCAAGTCGACGGCGGCCAGCCGCCGCCAGATCTCGGGAACATTCTCGATCTCGATCCAATGGATCTGCAGGTTCTCCCGGTCGCCGATATCGGCGGTGTCACGACCGAACTCGGTCGAGATCTGACCCAGCGTGCGCATGGCATCCACCGACAACGGTCTGCCGTCGGTGCGCACCCGCATCATGAAGAAGCGGGCCTCGATGGTGTCGATGTTTTCGTCACCGGTCCAGGTGCCGTCATAACCTTGCTCGCGCTGGGTGTAAAGGCCCATCCAGCGGTACCGGTTACGCAGATCCGTCTTGTCGATGCTGTCGAAACCCTGCTTGGCGTGGATGTTTTCGATGCGGGATCGGACGTTAAGCGGAGCGTCGTCCTGTTTGAGCTGCTCTTTGTCGTTGAGGGGTTCACGCTCGCCCAGAGCCCATTGGCCCTCGCTGCGAGTCTTGGCGCGACGCGGTGTGGTGATGTGGAGTCCTCCTTCCTTGTGGTCGGGCGGCCCGCCGATAGACGCATCTTCACGTTGGGTAGCCCAGCTGCCGAGACGTCAACGTCTCCGTTCCTGCATGTCGACGCCGTGGGTCGCTATCGCGCGGACAACTCAGGACGATATTGTTGCTGGTTGTCGTTCCAGCTTCACCGCTTGCCCCTTACCGTGGCTGGAATCGCGCTACTATTCTGCTGTGTGTTCGCTGCCCGGCTCACGGTAGAGCCACAACGGGCAGCGTCACTCCCCGCAATGGGTTGAACGGTGCACGCACGCCAAATCATGATCACCCGCTCGGTGGGCGGGCGGAACTTCGCGATCTCGACGTGTACTGTGCGGTCTAGGTTCTCGCCGCCCCCGAACGCACTGGCGACCCGATTGTCGAAGGCGGCCGGCGCATGCGTGCTCAACGGCATCTATGCCGGGTACCCATCATCGACTGTGTGGCAAACCTTCTGCCGTCTGTCTGTTTGGCATCCCGCTGAAGGTCAGCCATCGCGCAGCTCTGCTATGTGAGTCGTGGGGATCACGGCCATCCACCACAGCCCACGCCGGGCAAACAGCCTCCTCCGCCGCCGGGCCCACCCCATCCGGTGGGACCGCCGGGGATCTGACCCCCACCGCCACCGGGCCCACCCCCGCCGGTGGGACCGCCGGGGATCTGACCCCCACCGCCGCCGGGCCCACCCCATCCGGTGGGACCGCCGGGAGCGGGCGCCTGCTTCGATTGCGGTTCGAGCGGTGTCGTCGTGGTGTTCGTTGTGGTCGTGGTGGTGGTCGTGGTGGTGGTCGTGGTGGTGGACGTCGGTGTGCGTTCACCGCCGCCACCGCATCCGACCGCTAACGACAAAGCGGCTGCACTGCCGAGCACCGCCATCGCCAACTTGCTTTGCGGTCTCATCGCCGACTCCTTAGTTGTGCGCTCGACTCCGTCGTTCACCTTAACGTTTCCCACTTCATGGTTCCAGCCTTGAATCGACGACGGCATCTGCATCCCGGTGCGTACCGGCTGTGGATATCAAGCCCAGCATGCGACCGTCGATGGCGCCCAATCAACCGGCCGCGACTAAGCTCGACGTTTATGACCAGCAGTACCGGCCACTCAGCGACGACTCCGGTGGAATCGAAAGCCGAGCACACGATCGACATCCACACCACCGCGGGCAAGCTTGCCGACCTGCGCCGCCGCAGCGAGGAGGCACTGCACCCCGTCGGTGAGACCGCGGTCGAGAAGGTGCATGCCAAGGGCAAGCTGACCGCCCGCGAGCGCATCCTCGCCCTGCTGGACGACGAGTCGTTCGTCGAACTCGACGCACTTGCCAAGCACCGCAGCACCTACTTCGGCATGGACGCCAAGCGGCCCCTCGGCGACGGCGTGGTCACCGGCTACGGCACCATCGACGGGCGCGACGTGTGCATCTTCAGCCAGGACGCCACAGTGTTCGGCGGCAGCCTCGGCGAGGTCTACGGCGAGAAGATCGTCAAGGTGCAGGAACTGGCCATCAAGACCGGCCGCCCGCTGATCGGCATCAACGACGGCGCCGGCGCCCGCATCCAGGAGGGTGTGGTCTCGCTCGGCCTCTACAGCAACATCTTCTACAACAACATTCAGGCCTCCGGCGTGATCCCGCAGATCTCGCTGATCATGGGCGCCGCCGCCGGCGGGCACGTCTACTCCCCCGCGCTGACCGACTTCGTGGTCATGGTCGACCAGACCAGCCAGATGTTCATCACCGGACCCGACGTGATCAAGACCGTCACCGGCGAGGACGTCACCATGGAGGAGCTCGGCGGCGCGCACACCCACATGACAAGGTCCGGCACCGCGCACTATGTCGCATCCGGCGAGCAGGACGCCTTCGACTACGTCCGTGACCTGCTCAGTTATCTTCCGCCCAACAACTACGCCGATCCCCCGCGCCACCCGGCGGCGGCCCCCGAGGGCGCTATCGAGGACAACCTCACCGACGAGGACCTGGAGCTGGACACGCTGATCCCGGATTCGCCGAACCAGCCCTATGACATGCACGAGGTCATCACCCGCATCCTCGACGACGACGAGTTCCTGGAGATCCAGTCCGGCTACGCCGGCAACATCGTGGTCGGGTTCGGACG
>NZ_JBYCKY010000476.1:0-1779 GCF_057473605.1 Mycobacterium sp. TH-M82
TGGTCTGCAACGGTGACGCGCTGGCCACCTCGGCGGCCGCGTACGCCGCCTGCCCCGAGGACAGGGTGTGGGTGAACGCGGTGTGGAACGCCACCCCTTGTGCCGTCAAGGACTGGAACAGCGCCCCGTGAGTGCCGAACAGGTCCGCCACGGCGAGGGACACCTCGTCAGAGGCCGCCGCCGGGATCGCGGTGATGAACGTCCCCGCCCGCGACGACTCCTGCTCGATGCGTGCGGCGAGCGCGGCAAGCTGCGACGCCGACGCGCCGACCTGCTCGGGAACAACGAACGTGAACGACATACGGTGTGTCCTTTACGAACTCGGAGGGGTGAAGTCAGCGGCGGCGATATTAATGGCACCCGGGTCGTAGAAACTTCCAGTAACCAACCCGGAATCAACGTTCACTTCCTCGATACCGCTTTCATCGGCGACCACGAACGCGTCAGCGGTGTCAGCGGGGTCAATCACGGCGTTGGTCGCCAACAATTCCGTCGGTGAAACAGCGGGATCGACCACGTTGACGTGGGACACCACCTGGTTGCTGGAATTGATTGTGTACAGAAGCGGATCTGTTCCGGCGTTATTGTTCGGATTTGACGTGAAGGCGTACACGTCGCCGTTCCCCGACGCCACAGCATCCACCCGCCCCGACACAGCAATCTCGGATACCGTTCCATTTCCGCTGATCACCGTGACATCGTTGCCGCCACCGGCGAAGTACGCGTCACCGTTCGATGGATTCACTGCGATACCGTCCAGGTCGCTGAGATTCAGATAGGGCTCTTCTGGCCGGACGGTCGTGATATCCCCAAATGGATTTTGAGCGTCACCGGTGTGGATAATCGACACCGAAGGCGCAACTGCGCTGCTGGTGGCATTGTTCTGGACATAAACGTTCCCATCAGGGGCTATCGCGATCTGATTGGATTCAAGTCCAAGTTGCGTTTGCTGTCCTGTTCCCAGGTCGATGCTGTGTATCACCTGATCGGTGGTCGGGTTTATCACAGCAACGTTACCGGTGCCGCTGTTGACGACGAAGACATCGCCGTCTTGCGGGTTGAAGGCGATACCGGACGGGTCAGCGCCGTGCTGTAGCTGTATCGTCGCGACCACTTGCCCGTTTGCCGCGTTAACAACCAGCACATCGTTTGCGCTGGGGTACGAATCGTACACATACCCGTTGTTCGGGTCATACGCGACACCGGCAGTATTCGATCCCGACAACTGGCCGCTCTTAGCGATTGTCGTGACGGGGCCGGTGGAGGTATTGACCACGGCTGGCTGTTGTGAGTTCGTGCCGGCACCGCTGGTGTTGCCGTTCGTGAACACGTTGCCGCCGGTGCTGGAGATGGTGCCGGTGGTGCCCGAGGTGCCGGGTGACCCGGACGTGCCGGAAACCGAACCACCGTTGCCCCCAGTACCGCCGCCGCCCGGGGTGCCGCCGTATCCGCTATCGCCGCCGTTACCGCCGTTACCGCCGTTACCGACGGTGCCGCCGTTACCGCCGTTACCGCCGTTACCGCCGTTTTGACCCGGAGTGGACGTACTGTAACCACCCCCACCAGCCCCGCCGTTGCCGCCGCTGTTCGGGGTGGTTCCGCTCTGCCCGGTCGTCCCGGTCGGCGAACCCGTGCCACCTGTGGCGCCAGCACTGCCCGTTCCCGGGTCACCGCCCTTACCGCCGGCCCCGCCGTTGGGGTTGGTGGAGGTCCCGTTCGCCCCCGCACCGCCGTCACCGGCCTTACCGCCGTCAGCGCCGTTACCGCCCGCACCTCCGG
>NZ_JBYCKY010000477.1:0-3592 GCF_057473605.1 Mycobacterium sp. TH-M82
CCCAGTCCTGCACCTGGTGCGGGTCCACCCGCACCACGCTCTGCATGCCGTCGTCGCTCCAGCCGGCGCCGTCGAGCACCGGGATGGTGGCGAACGCGATGTTGCCGCCGGCCAGCTTCTGCATCTGCTGCACGAAGTCCATGACGTCCCAGCCCGAGGACAGCACCACCGAACGCTGCACGGCGGCCTCCAGGCGCTGCAGCGTGGTGGGGCTCGACAGCGTCTTGCCGGAGATGACCCGGTGGGCCAGCGAGGCCATCACCGCCTGCTGGCGCACGACGCGGTCCAGGTCGCCGCGGGGCAGCTCGTGGCGCTGGCGGACGAAGCTGAGCGCCTCCGGGCCGGACAGGCGCTGCTGTCCGGCGGGGAAGTCCGCACCCGAGAGCGGCTCGAACACCGGGTCCTTGAGGCAGACGTCGACGCCGCCGAGGGCGTCGGTGATCAGCGCGAAACCGAGCAGCCCGATCTCGGCGTAGTGGTCGACGGTGACCCCGGTGAGGTCGGCGACGGTCTTGATCAGCGCCTCCCGGCCGGCCTCGGTGCCCTGGGCCGCGGCGTGCTCGGCCGAGTCGCCGGCCTTGACCAGGTTGGCGCGCCTGGTCTCCCGGGTCTGGCCGTAGACGCCGTTGATCTTCGTCTTGCCCAGGCCCGGGGCCGACACGTAGGAATCGCGCGGGATCGAGATGGCGGTCGCCGACTTCCCGTTGTTGGGGATCCGGATCAGGATGATGGTGTCGGTGTTGGTCGCCTCCTCGTCGCCGGCGCGCAGCGTCTCGAGCTCCTCGGCCGACAGCGGGTTGCCGTGCGCGTCGGTGCGGCTGTCCAGGCCGACCAGCAGGATGTCGATCGCGCCGTCGTCGCCGCCCTTGCCCAGCGAGGCCGCCGACATGTGGAAGATGCCGTCCTCGAAGGACCGCACATTGGTCCAGGCGATCCCGGTGCCGAGCACGACCAGCACCGTCAGCGCGGTGGCAGCCACACGAACCACACGTTGCACTCCCATCCCACTAGGTTACTTGCGGCACAGCTGCTTCGTGGGTAGCGGCCGCCCGCGTGCCCCGGGCGTGCCAGACTCATGCCATGTCGGGCAGGATCGTGATCATCGGGGCCGGGGGCCAATTGGGGAGCACCTTGGCGGTGCTCGCGGCCGATGAGGGCCGCGACGTGCGGGCCTACACGTCGTCGCGGTGGGACATCACCGACCCGGCGGCGGCCGAACGGATCGAGCGCGGCGACGTCGTGATCAACTGCGCGGCATACACCGACGTCGACGGCGCCGAGAGCGACCAGGACCGCGCCCACGCCGTCAACGCCGCCGGGCCCGGATACCTGGCGCAGGCGTGCGCACGGGCGGGTGCCCGGCTGATCCACGTCTCCACCGACTACGTGTTCGGCGGCGAGGTCTCCGGCGGTGACCCCGCGCACGTCGCGTCGCGCCCCTACGAGCCGAGCGACCCCACCGCGCCGGCGGGCGTGTACGGCCACACCAAGCTCGCCGGCGAGCGGGCCGTGCTGGCGGCGCTGCCGGACGCCCGGCAGGGCGTGGTCGTGCGCACCGCCTGGGTCTACACCGGCGGCACCGGCAAGGACTTCGTCGCAATCATGCGCCGGCTGGCCGCCGGCGACGGTCCGGTGAACGTCGTCGACGATCAGACCGGCTCGCCGACCTACGTGGGCGACCTGGCCGCCGCGCTGCTGCAGGTGGCCGACGACGGCGTGCCCGGCCCGGTCCTGCACGCCGCCAACGAGGGTGCGGTGTCCCGGTTCGAGCAGGCCCGGGCGGTCTTCGAGGAGTGCGGCGCCGACCCGTCGCGGGTGCGGCCGGTCAGCACCGCGCAGTTTCCCCGGCCGGCCCCGCGGCCGGTCTACTCCGCGCTGGGCGGCGAACAATCCCGGGCGGCGGGCCTGCGCCCGCTGCGGCCCTGGCGCGAGGCGCTGGTCGCGGCGCTGGCGGCGGCTGGCGGCGTCGCCGCGGGCGACCGACCGTTACCCTCGACGCGTGACTGACGTCGTACCGGTGGTCACGGTGACCTACTCGCCGGGCCCGCACCTGGAGCGTTTCCTGGCCTCGTTGTCGCTGGCCACGGATCGTCCGGTCGAGGTGCTGCTGGCCGACAACGGCTCCACCGACGGGACCCCGCAGGAGGCGGTGGAGCGCTACCCGAACGTGCGCCTGTTCGAGACCGGGGCCAACCTCGGATACGGCACCGCGGTGAACCGCGCCGTCGACCGGCTGGGCGACGACAACGACTGGGTGATCGTGGCCAACCCGGACGTGCAGTGGGGTCCGGGCAGCATCGACGCGCTGCTGGACGCCGCCAACCGGTGGCCGCGGGCGGGCGCGCTCGGCCCGCTGATCCGGGACCCCGACGGGTCGGTGTACCCCTCGGCGCGCCACCTGCCCAGCCTGGTCCGCGGCGGCATGCACGCCGTGGTCGGGCCGTTCTGGAAGCGCAATCCCTGGACGGCGGCCTACCGCCAGGAGCGGCTGGAGCCCAGCGAGCGGCCGGTCGGCTGGCTGTCCGGGTCGTGCCTGCTGCTGCGCCGGTCGGCCTTCCGCCAGGTCGGCGGGTTCGACGAGCGCTACTTCATGTACATGGAGGACGTCGACCTCGGCGACCGGCTGGGCAGGGCCGGCTGGTGCAGCGTCTACGTGCCCTCGGCCGAAGTGCTGCACCACCGCGGCCACTCCACCGGGCACGACCCGGCGAATCATCTGACGGCGCATCACAAGAGCACCTACATCTTCCTGGCGGACCGGCATTCCGGATGGTGGCGGGCACCCCTGCGCTGGACGCTGCGCGGGTCGCTTCAGGTGCGTTCCCGCCTGATGGTGCGCAATTCGCTGCGCAGCAGACGACGCAACGTGGAAGGGCGCTAGAGGTGGCAAAAACCCCGGTCGACGCGGTGATCCTGGTTGGCGGCAAGGGCACGCGGCTGCGGCCGCTGACGCTGTCGGCGCCCAAGCCGATGCTGCCGACCGCGGGGCTGCCCTTCCTGACCCATCTGCTGTCGCGGGTCGCCGCGGCCGGCATCGAGCACGTGGTCCTCGGCACGTCGTACCGGGCCGAGGTGTTCGAGGCCGAGTTCGGCGACGGGTCCAAGCTGGGCCTGCAGATCGAGTACGTGGCCGAGTCGAACCCGCTGGGGACCGGCGGCGGGATCGCCAACGTCGCGCCGAGGCTGCGCCACGACACCGTGATGGTGTTCAACGGCGACGTGCTGTCCGGCGCCGACCTGGGCGAGTTGCTCGAGTTCCACCACACCAAGCAGGCCGACGTCACGCTGCACCTGGTGCGGGTCGGTGACCCGCGGGCGTTCGGGTGTGTGCCCACCGACGAGGATGACCGCGTCGCGGCGTTCCTGGAGAAGACGGAGGACCCACCCACCGACCAGATCAACGCAGGCTGCTACGTCTTCCGGCGTGAGGTGATCGACCGTATTCCCCGTGGCCGCGAGGTGTCGGTGGAACGTGAGGTGTTCCCGGCATTGCTCGACGACGACCTCAAGGTCTGCGGTTACGTCGACGCCACCTACTGGCGCGACATGGGCACTCCGGAGGACTTCGTGCGCGGGTCGGCGGATCTGGTGC
>NZ_JBYCKY010000478.1:0-13969 GCF_057473605.1 Mycobacterium sp. TH-M82
CGTTGAGCACGTTGTGCGGGATGCGCCGCTTGGTGAACTGGCGCGACAGATACTCCGAGCGTTCCACGCTGGTGGTGCCGATCAGCACCGGCTGGCCGTTGGCGTAGCGCTCGGCGACGTCGTCGACGACGGCGATGTACTTGGCTTCCTCGGTCTTGTAGATCAGGTCGGAGCAATCGGTGCGGATCATCGGCATGTTGGTCGGGATGCACACCACGCCCAGCTTGTAGATCTCGTGCAGCTCGGCGGCCTCGGTCTGGGCGGTGCCGGTCATGCCGGCCAGCTTGTCGTAGAGGCGGAAGTAGTTCTGCAGTGTGATGGTGGCCAGCGTCTGGTTCTCGGCCTTGATCTCTACGTTCTCTTTGGCCTCGATGGCCTGGTGCATGCCTTCGTTGTAGCGGCGCCCGATCAGCACCCGGCCGGTGAATTCGTCGACGATGAACACCTCGCCGTCTCGGACGATGTAGTCCTTGTCGCGGTTGAACAGCTCCTTGGCCCTGATCGCATTGTTGAGGTAGCTGACCAGTGGCGAGTTGGCGGCCTCGTAGAGGTTGTCGATGCCGAGCTGGTCCTCGACGAACTCCACCCCCAGCTCGTGCACGCCGATGGTGCGTTTACGCAGGTCCACTTCGTAGTGGACGTCTTTTTCCATCAGCGGCGCGATCCGGGCGAACTCGGTGTACCAATTGGAGCCGCCGTCGGCTGGGCCGGAGATGATCAGCGGGGTGCGGGCCTCGTCGATCAGGATCGAGTCGACCTCGTCGACGATGGCGTAATGGTGACCGCGCTGCACCATGTCATCGACGGAGTGGGCCATGTTGTCGCGCAGGTAGTCGAAGCCGAACTCATTGTTGGTGCCGTAGGTGACGTCCGCGCCATAGGCGGCGCGGCGTTCGTCCGGGGTCATGCCGGCCAGGATCACCCCGACATCCAGGCCGAGGAACCGGTGCACCCGGCCCATCCACTCGCTGTCGCGTTTGGCCAGGTAGTCGTTGACGGTGACGACGTGGACGCCGCCGCCGGCCAGGGCATTGAGGTAGGCCGGCAGCACGCAGGTCAACGTCTTACCCTCACCGGTCTTCATCTCGGCGACGTTGCCGTAGTGCAGCGCCGCAGCGCCCATCACCTGCACGTCGAACGGGCGCTGGCTCAACACCCGCCACGCCGCCTCCCGAGCCACCGCGAACGCCTCCGGCAACAGGTCGTCGAGGGATTCGCCGCCGTCACCGCCGTTCAGTCGCACACGGAACTCGTCGGTCTTGGCCCGCAGCTCGGCGTCGGTGAGCGCTGCCGCGTCGGCGGCCTTGGTGTTGACATAGTCGGCGAGCCGCCTGAGGCGTTTGACCATGTGGCCTTCACCGAGGCGCAGCAACTTGGACAACACAGCTATGTCCCCTACTCGAATGTCAACCTCTAAGCGTTACGGGCGCCACCCATCGTAGGTGACGTGCCCGTCAGTCCCCCAACGCCACATCGGACCGGTCGGATCAGACCAGTTGGATCAGACCGTAGTCATAAGCGCGGCGGCGGTAGACGACCGACGGCCGCCCGGTGTGTTTGTCGGAGAACAAGAAGAAGTCGTGCCCGACCAACTCCATTTCGTAGAGCGCGTCGTCGACCGACATCGGCTTGGCCGGGTGCTCCTTGATGCGCACGATCTGGCCCGGCTCGTGGCCCTGATGGTCCGGGCCGCCGGAAGCGACCGCGCCATCGTGCTCCTGGAAGCGTCCGTCCGGTTCGGCGGCGCTATCGCGCTTCAGATCCCGCTTGAAGTCTCGCCGGAACGCCGCTACGGCGACGTCTGGATCCACCGGCGGCACTGCCAAAGCTTCGGCCACCGACACCGGGGTCTTGTCGCCGTAGGAGACGTTGCGGCGGCCCTTGCCGCGCCGCAACCGGCTCTCCAGCCGGTCTATCGCAGCCTCGAACGCGGCGTAGAAACTGTCGGCGCGAGCCTCGCCGCGAACCACCGGACCACGGCCGTGGGCGGTGATGTCGATCTGCTGGCAGGACTTGCGCTGACGCCGGTTGGGAGCATGCTTGAGCTCGACGTCGAACAGCCGGATCGAGCGGTCCAATCGCTCCATCCGGGCAAGTTTCTGTGAAACGTAGACCCGGAAGTGGTCGGGGATCTCGACGTTGCGGCCCTTGACCACGACCTCGGGGCGCGGTGCGGAATCGATCTGGTCGGCCTGATCGTCGGAGTCGACGCGCTCTTGATTGCTATCCACGAATTGATTTGCCATGCTCGACACTCGTTTCTTGCTGACGTCGCACACAATCCGATGTTCCCCGGGTGCTTGACCCGACCGTAGCCCGTGTCGGGGTGTGCATGCCACCGGTTTCACGGACGGGGCTCACAGATCCCGCTGCCGCTTCGGTCACGCCGCCGCGATCACCAACACCGCGGCCACTCGCGCACCGGTGGCCTGCAGCACCCGGACCGACTCGGCCATGGTGGCGCCGGTGGTGATGATGTCGTCGACCAGCAGCACCTCACCGCGCCGCAGCCGGCCTAACCCGCCTCTTTGCAGCACCACCCGTCCGGCGACGTTACGCTCGCGGGCGGTGCTGTTCAGGCCCACCGAGTCGCGAGCCAGCGCTTTCATCCGCAGCGCGGGCGCTACCACCACACCGGGACGGCCGGTCAGCAGGCTGGTAGCAACGGCCGCGACGCGGCCCACCGGGTCTCCGCCCCGGCGGCGGGCCGCCGAGCGACGGGTCGGCGCCGGCACGATCGCCAGCGGGACGTCAACCATGCCCCAGGTCAGCAGCCGGTGGACGGCGACAGCGAGTGCGTGCGACAGCGGCGCGACGAGGTCGTTGCGGCCGTGTTCCTTGACCGCCACGATCGCTCGCCGGCGGGCACCCGCGTAGCGCCCGAGCGCGAAAACGGGCACGTGCGGGTCGATGCGCGGGCTGACCAGATGCGGCTGGTCGGGTCCGACCGCCAGCTCGGCGTCGCAGGTGTCGCACCAGCGCACCGACGGCGCGCCGCAGCCGCCGCACTCCAGCGGCAGGACGAGATCGAGCACGCCTGGAGTGTGCCGGAACGGGGCCACCGACGAAATTCACCCAGCCGCACGACGTGCACCGATTCATCTACCCGTCCACCGACAACCCCTTCGGCCCAACATTTTGCTGTGCGCCGCCACCCCTACGGCGATAACGCGGCCTGCGGTGTATTCGGTCCTGTTAGCGTCTAGATCCATGACAACCGGAAAGACACAAACCGGGCCGTCATCGAACCCGGATTCCAAGCGCGCCGGGCCGCTGGTCGGCAAGGGCTGGGCCCAGGGCGTCGCGCTGGTGATGATCTTCGGCTTCCTGGTGATGGGCATCCTGGCCTACCGCACCTACGCCGCGTCGATGCCGTTACCGGACAAGGTCGTCAGCGAGTCCGGCCGGCCGCTCTTCACCGGAAAGGAGATCACCCGCGGCCAGGAGTTGTTCCAGGCCCGCGGCCTGATGCAGTACGGGTCGGTGCTCGGACACGGAGCCTACCTGGGCCCGGACTACACCGCCGAGTACCTGCGCCTTGCCACCGACAACGTCGCCGACCAGTGGCGCGCGCAAGGGGTGGCCGACCCGCATGACCGAGTGATCGCTGAATTCCGGACCAACCGCTTCAACCCGGACACCGGCACCCTGGTGTTCACCGACAAGCAGGCGCGCGCCTTCACCGACATCCAGCGGCACTACGCCGACTACTTCGGGGAGAACTCCACCAAATACGGGTTGCTGCCGAAGATGATCACCAACCCGGCCGAGATCCGCGACCTGACCGCGTTTTTCGCCTGGACCGCGTGGGCATCGGCGGCGCAGCGCCCGGGGCATGAGTACAGCTACACCAACAACTGGCCGGCCGAGCCCAGGGTCGACAACGGCCCGACCGGAGCGATCGTGGTGTGGTCGGTGCTGTCGCTGATCGCGCTGCTCGGAGGCATCGGCATCATGTTCGCCGTCTACGGACGGTGGAGCCAGGACGTGGGCTGGCACGGCCGCGAGATGGACAAACTGTCCTTCCGCCAGCCCGGCGAGGTGGGGTTGACGCGTTCGCAGCGGGCGGCGATCTGGTTCTTCGCGGTGGTGTCGGTGCTGTTTTTGGCTCAGACATTGCTGGGTGGGGCGGTCGAGCACTACCGCGCCGACCTGAGCGCGTTCTACGGCATCGATCTGGCCAAATTGCTGCCCTACAATCTGGCCCGCACCTGGCATGTGCAGCTGTCGCTGTTCTGGACGGCGGCGGCGTTCCTGGCCGGCGGGATCTTCCTGGTGCCATTCATCACCCGCCGTGAGCCGCGACGGCAGAGCGCGCTGGCCTACGGCCTGCTGGGGGCGGTGGCGCTGGTGGTGTTCGGTTCGCTGATTTCCGAGGCGCTGTCCATCTTCGGGGTGATCGGATCCGGCGGGCTGCTCTCTCAGCAGTGGGAGTATCTGGACTTACCACGGCTGTGGCAGATCCTGCTAGTGGCCGGCTTGTTCATCTGGATCGTGATCATCTGGCGGGGCATGCGGTCCAGCCTGGCGACGTCTTCGAAGCTGCGGCTGCCGTGGTTGTTCTTCTTCACCGGGCTGGCCATCCCGGCGTTCTACGCGGTCGGCCTGCTGGCCGGCAGCGACACCCATTTCTCGGTGGCCGACTTCTGGCGATTCTGGGTGGTGCACCTGTGGGTGGAGGACTTCCTGGAGCTGTTCACCACGGTGATGGTGGCCTACATCTTCGTGCTGCTCGGGGTGGTGCGCGAACGGGTCGCGCTGATGGTGATCTTCCTCGACATCATCCTGTACTCGGCCGGCGGCGTGATCGGCACCATGCACCATCTGTACTTCTCCGGCACCCCGGTCGAGCATATGGCGCTGGGCGCGTTCTTCTCAGCGGCCGAAGTGATTCCGCTGACCTTCCTGACCGTGGAGGCCTGGGCATTCCTGCAGCTCGGTGCTCGCCAGGAGAGCGCGGAGGTCAACCGGCTCCCGGCCCGCTGGGCGGTGATGTTCTTGATCGCCGTCGGATTCTGGAACTTCCTGGGGGCCGGCATCTTCGGCTTTCTGATCAACCTGCCGATCGTGTCCTACTACGAGATCGGCACCGCGTTGACCGCCAACCACGCCCATGCCGCGATGTTCGGCGTCTACGGCATGCTCGCGGTGGCGCTGGCGATGTTCGCGTTCCGGTATGTGATACCGCCGGCCAAGTGGCCGGACCGGATGGCCCGGATCTCGTTCTGGAGCATGAACATCGGGTTGGCCTGGATGGTATTCGTCGCCCTGCTGCCTCTGGGCGTGTTGCAGCTCTTCCACTCGGTCAACGCCGGCTATTTCGAAGCCCGCTCACTGGGCTACCTCACCAAACCCGGCAATGCCGTGCTGGAATGGCTGCGGCTGCCCGGTGACGCGATCCTGATCGTCGGCGGCGCGCTGCCGTTTGTCTGGATCGCCTGGACCGCACTGCGCAACTTCCGCTTCGGCAGCACAGTCGACGCACTACCGGAAAATCCGCTCTACGCCAAGGCGCCGGTCACCGGGCCGGTGGAGAAGGGTTGAGCGTGTCGGCACCGGAAGCCTGGGTGTGGTTGGTTTCCGGTTACGCACTGATCCTGCTGGCCATCGGCTGGGGCTTCGACAGTATGGCGCGACGGGTATCGCAACGCGCCGCACAGTGGCGCACCGGCAAGTTCGTCTACCACCCCGACCACGACGCCTGGGTATGCCCGCAGGATCAGTGGCTGTGGCCCACCTCGTTCGACCCGAGCAGCCGGGTGACGCGTTACCGCGCGTCCCCGTCAGTATGCAACGTCTGCCCGGTCAAAGATTCGTGTACCACGTCCAATCACGGCCGGGAAATCACCCGCGAGATCGATCCGTGGCCGTATTCCGAAGCGGGCCGGTTTCACCGTGGTATCGCCTGTGCGGTAGCTGGTTTCGGCGTCATCCTGCCATTGGCGACGCTGGTCGCCAACCACACCCTGGTGGATGTGCTGGTCTTGGGCGCCGCGGTATTGGTCGTGGTGACCGGTGGCCTGCCGCTGCTGCGCCACCTGTGGAACACTCCGGTAGGCGCGCCCGATGATCTGCCGCACCATTCCGCTCTGGAAGCGCAGGCGGCGGTGGCGATCGATCGGTACTCCACCCGGTGGGGCGGCTTTATCGACAGCGAGGATGAAACGCAATGAGTTCAACACTGGTCACCGGGCTGCTCATCGCAGCCGCGATACCGGCTGTGCTGGCGTTCTTCTCGCTGGCGGTGCTGCGGGAATACGAGCGTGGTGTGGTGTTCCGGATGGGTCACGCCCGCCCGCTGTACCAACCGGGACTAAAGCTCTTGTTCCCGTTGGTGGACAAGATGATTCGCGTCGATCAGAGAGTGGTGACGCTGACCATTCCACCACAGGAGGTGATCACCAAGGACAATGTTCCGGCCCGGGTGAACGCGGTGGTGATGTTTCAGGTAGTCGATCCGCTGAAAGCCATTCTGGCGGTGGAAAACTTCGCGGTTGCCACCTCGCAGATCGCCCAGACCACACTGCGCTCACTGTTGGGCCGGGCAGACCTGGACACCTTGTTGGCCCACCGTGAAGACCTCAATGCCGATCTGCGCACGATCATCGACAAGCAGACCGAGCCGTGGGGTGTGCAGGTGCGGGTGGTCGAGATCAAAGATGTGGAGATCCCGGAGTCGATGCAGCGGGCGATGGCACGCGAGGCCGAGGCCGAACGCGAGCGCCGGGCGAAAGTCATCAACGCCCGTGGCGAGCTGCAGGCCTCCGAAGAGCTGACCCAGGCCGCCAAGACGCTGTCGAAGAACCCGGCATCGCTGCAATTACGGTATTTGCAGACGCTGCTGGAACTTGGCGCCGATCAGAACTCGACCGTAGTGTTTCCGTTGCCGGTCGACATCATCACTGCGTTCCTGCGCCGCCCCGAACTATTCAAAAACGTCGCCAGCGCACTCCGCAGCACCGACTAGGTCAGCGTCACCAACGGCCCTTCTTGGGGGAGTCGAGCAGGGCTGAAGCCTCTGTGCACCACCGGTGGGCGCGGCCGGTACCCTGGCCGACTTCGACACGATGCCCGACGTCGACGAGTTCGCCCGCGGGGTCGGAACCGCGGGGCCGGCAGAGTTGGCAGAGGTCGGCTTTACCCGCGATCAGCCGGGCAGCACCGGCACCGCCCCGCCCACCATGAGTGGCGGCACTGTCGACCAGCCCTGCTTGTTCTGGGCGGCGGACGCGGAGAGTTGCATCACCCCGCGCGGGTCCGCCAGGTACACCGTCGACGGGTTGGCGGCGATTGTCGACACCGGCAACTGCAGGTTGCCCCCCGGCCCGTCGGAGTTCACCCCGTCGATGTTCACATACGACACCGGGTGCGCCGCGTCGGTGCGGCTCACCACGATGTCTTCGCCGGTGCGCCACGACAACGACACCACCGAGGAACCCAGCCCGAAGCCCAACCTGCGCGGGTGGCCGAGCACGAACTGTCCGTCCAGGGTCTGCTCGACGTTGGCCAGGATCACCTGCCCGGCGATGACCATGGCGGCCCGCGTGCCGTCGCGAGACAGCTGCAGCTCACCGATCGGCCCCGGGAACACCGCTGGAACCGCCCCGGAATCCACCGGGATGCGCGCCGGCTGCCCCGACGCCGACTCCTGGAGGGCACGCAGCACGTTGTTGCCGTCGACCACCACCCACACCGCTTCGTCGAGCGACCAGCTGGGCCGCGACAGGCTGTGTCCGTCGGCGGACTGCACGGCCTCGCCGCCGAGATCGCCAATCCACAACGACGCCATCGCATCGGGGGAGCCGGGGCGCAGCGTCACCACCGAGGCCACCTGGCGCCCGCTACGGGACAGCGCGGCCGCGGTCTGATCCGGCATACGGCCGAATGCCCCTGCCACGTGCGCGGATTGCTGTCCGTCCAGGGCGACCAGCGACCCACCCACGAGGGCGTGCACACCCGCGCCGGCACCGTCGGCCGTGCCCGGGTCGGTAGCGGCGA
The DNA here is from genome assembly GCF_057473605.1 of Mycobacterium sp. TH-M82. Classification (NCBI taxonomy): domain Bacteria; kingdom Bacillati; phylum Actinomycetota; class Actinomycetes; order Mycobacteriales; family Mycobacteriaceae; genus Mycobacterium; species Mycobacterium sp. TH-M82. The sequence goes on from NZ_JBYCKY010000478.1 coordinate 7,999, forward strand.
CGTCGGAGGTGGTCCACCCGTCGGCGAACCTGTCGTCCAGTGCCGCGCCGTCCGCGTCGATCACATACGGTCCCTTGACATCCGCCCTGGCCAACGTCCAAATGACCTGCGCGGCGAGTAACTGCCTGCTGTGCGGATCGGTGGTAGACAGGCCGCCCAGGTCGATCCGGGCCCCGCCGTAGCCGCGGCCGACCCCGCTTTTACCGCCGTCGGCGCGGGTCACCGGCTCGCGGAGCCGCAACGGCGGGCCGAGCAGGTTGCGCACACTGTTGGCCATCTCGGGACGCGGGCCGGCGATCAGTTTGGAGACAAGTTCGGTGGCCAGCTGGTCGGGGTCGGACACCGCGAGATATCGGGGATCGGGCACCAGCGCCTTGCCGGTGGGATCGACGAAGTAGAGCGTGTGGCGCTTGTAGATGGCCTGGAACTGCTGCCAGTCCAAGAACACCCCGTTCGGCAGCCGGTCGATGCGCCAGCCACCCGACGTCTTGACCAGCTCGATCGGGCCAGGATCCGGCAGCACACCCTCGGCAGTCTCGAACACCCCGATATCGGACAGCGACCCCAGGATGTCGGCATGCATGGTGATCGAAACCCGGTCGGCGCTTCGGGTTTCGGCAAACACCACCTTGTCGATCAGCATCGCGCTGCCGGCGTCGTCCCAGGCGTCGGATGCCTTAGGGGTGAGGAACTGCCGCGCCGCCAGGTGCCGGTTGGCCGGATCGGCCGTGGCCTTGAGGAATTCGCGCAGCAGTACGTCGGGGTCCATGCCCGGCGTTGGCTTGGGCAGGTTCGGCGGTGCGGGCCGCTCCACCGTGCCGATGGCCTGCGGAGCTGACGAGCTGGGAACTCCCGCGCAGCCCGCCAGCAACGCAACCACACCGAGTAACGCTAAGAAGAGCCGCCGCATCAACTGCTCTCCCCCGCAAGCGGGCGGTGCCCCCAGTCGGCGTGCTCACGCACCGGTCGCCGACCGTCCTCGTGTTCGGGCGCCACCGGTTGCGCAACGGGTTTCAGCGGCAGCGGGCTGGTGGTGACTTTGTGACCGCGCACCAGGGGAAGCGTCAACCGGAAGCAAGCGCCCTTGCCGGGGTCGCCCCAGGCCTCCAGTCGGCCCTGATGCAGCCGGGCGTCCTCGCCGCTGATCGCCAGGCCCAGCCCGGTGCCGCCGGAGGAGCGCACCCGCGACGGATCCGAGCGCCAGAAGCGGCTGAACACCAACTTCTCCTCGCCGACCCGCAGCCCGACCCCGTAGTCGCGGACCGTGACGGCGACCGAATCTTCGTCGGCGGCCATCCGGATCAGCACCGGTTTGTGTTCGGCGTGGTCGATGGCGTTGGCGATGAGGTTGCGCAAGATGCGCTCCACCCGCCGGGTGTCGACCTCGGCGATCACTTCGACCGCCGGCAGGTCCACCTGCAGCTCCACCCCGGCGTCATCGGCCAGGTGGCCCACGTTGCCCAGTGCGGACTTCACCGTCGAGCGCAGGTCCACCGCGTCCACCGACAGCTCAGCCACCCCTGCGTCGTGACGGGAGATCTCCAGCAGGTCGCCCAACAGCGTCTCGAACCGGTCCAGCTCGCTGACCAATAGTTCGGTGGATCGCCGCAGCGACGGCTCCAAATCGGCGCTGTGGTCATAGATCAGGTCCGCCGCCATCCGCACCGTGGTCAGCGGCGTGCGCAGCTCGTGGCTGACGTCGGAGGTAAACCGGCGCTGCAGGTTGCCGAACTCCTCCAGCTGGGCGATCTGCCGTGACAGGCTCTCGGCCATGTCGTTGAACGACACCGCCAGCCGCGCCATGTCGTCTTCGCCGCGCACCGGCATCCGCTCGGACAGATGCCCTTCGGCGAACCGTTCGGCGATCCGCGAGGCCGACCGCACCGGCAGCACCACCTGACGAGACACCAGCAGGGCGATGCCCGCCAGCAGCACCAGCAGCACCAGCCCGCCGGTGGCCATGGTGCCCCGCACCAGCTGGATGGTTTTCTGCTCGTTGCCCAGCGGGAAGATCAGGTACAGCTCCAGGTTGGCCACCCGCGATGCTGCCGGCGTGCCGATGACCAGCGCCGGACCGGACAGACCCTCGGCGTGCACGATCGCATACTGGTAGCTGACCTGCCCGGCTTTGACGAACCCGCGCAGCGCGGCCGGCACCTGGTCGACCGGCCCGGCGGTGGTGGCCGCACGCGGCCCGTCGCCGGGCACCACCAGCGCCGCGTCGAACGCACCCGCCGGACTCCCGGCCGTGGCCGGGTCGGTGTTCGACGTCAAGGTGCTGCGGGCCAGTTGCAGGCTGGAAGTCAGCGAGCGGGCCTCCTCGCCGCCGACGATGCCGCCGACGGTGGTGCGCGCCCGCTCGATCTGCTCAGTGGCCGCCCGGACCTTGACTTCCAGCACCCGGTCGGTGATCTGGCTGGTCAGCACGAAGCCGAGCACCAGAATAACCGCCGCCGACAGTCCGAGCGTCAACGTCACCACCCGCAGCTGCAGCGAGCGGCGCCACGCGACACGTACGGCCCGGCGAACCGCATTCATACCGGCCAGCAGCGGACCCGACCGCCCCCAGCGGCCCCGAATGCGCCGCCTGGAACTAAAGATCACCGAGGCTACTTCCCCGGCTGCCGCGGGTCACGGAGGTCCGGCCTTGTATCCCACTCCTCGAACGGTCAGCACCACCTGCGGGTTCTCCGGGTCTTTCTCCACCTTGGCCCGCAATCGCTGCACGTGCACGTTCACCAAACGGGTATCGGCCGGATGCCGGTAACCCCACACCTGTTCGAGCAGCACGTCACGAGTAAACACCTGACGAGGTTTGCGCGCCAACGCCACCAGCAGGTCGAACTCCAACGGCGTCAGCGAAATCTGTTCGCCGGCCCGGGTGACCTTATGTGCCGGCACGTCGATGTCGACGTCGTGGATGGACAGCATCTCGGCCGGCTCGTCGTCGTTGCGCCGCAGCCGTGCCCGCACCCGGGCCACCAGCTCCTTGGGCTTGAAGGGCTTCATGATGTAGTCATCGGCACCCGACTCCAGCCCGAGCACCACATCGACGGTGTCAGTCTTGGCGGTCAGCATCACGATCGGCACGCCGGAGTCCGCACGCAACACCCGGCACACGTCGATGCCGTTCATACCGGGCAGCATCAAGTCCAGCAGGACCAGGTCGGGTCGCAGCTCGCGAACTGCCGTGAGCGCCTGGGTACCGTCGCCGACGACCGCGGTGTCGAACCCCTCCCCGCGCAGCACGATGGTGAGCATCTCGGAAAGCGAAGCGTCGTCGTCGACGACGAGAATCCTTTGCCTCATGGTGACCATGGTGTCACCAGATCGCCACAAAATGTGGCTGCCACACGCGCGTGTTTCGAGTTTAGCTGCAGATATCGGGGATGTCGGGGAGGGCGGATCCCAGCTCAGCGGCGTCGACAGCCGGGCCGACCACCTGCCAACGACCGCCGAAGCCGATATCGGCCAGTCCGCGATACACCGCGCCGGTGCGCCGCTGCAGATCGTCATCGCGTTCGTAGACGTCGCGGGCGCGATCGGTGTCACGATCCTCGCGGTGTCGGGCCCGCTGCGCGGCGAGCTGTGCCGGGATGTCGAGCAGCACCTGGACCCGGGGCGCGGGCAGCGCCAGCCGGCGATATTCGAGCTCGCGCACCCAGCTCACCACCTCCCCGGAAGCGTCCTGGTGCAGCCGCGCGGCGCTGTAAGCGGCGTTGGAGGCCACGTAGCGGTCCAGGATCACCACGTCGTGGTCGCGGTCGAGGTTTTCGATCTCGTCCTTGGCCCCGACGCGGTCCAGCGCGAACAGTACCGCCATCGCATACACCGATTGCGCCAGATCGCCGTGACCACCGTGCAGAGCTTCAGCGGCGACGTCGGCGGGCACCGAACGACCGTAGCGGGGGAAGGCCAGAGTGGCCACCGAGATCCCGCGGGCCTGCCACGCCGAGCGCAGCCCGTCGGCCAGGGTGCGCTTGCCGGCGCCGTCGACGCCCTCGATCGCGATCAGCACGGCCTGAGCTTCCCCGCCGAGCATGCGCAAAATCGCACTCCCGGAGCCTTCATAGTGCGACTCTGTGCATGCTCGCGCCCAGGACCGGGAGTCAGTAGCGGTAGTGGTCCGGCTTGTAGGGACCCTCGACGTCGACGCCGATGTATTCGGCCTGGTCCTTGGTCAGCTTGGTCAGCGTCCCGCCGAGCGCGGCGACGTGGATGCGGGCCACCTTCTCGTCGAGGTGCTTGGGCAGCCGGTACACCTCGTTGTCGTACTGGTCGTTTTTGGTCCACAGCTCGATCTGGGCGATCACCTGGTTGGAGAAGCTGTTGCTCATCACGAACGACGGATGCCCGGTGGCGTTGCCCAGGTTCAGCAGCCGGCCCTCGGACAACACGATGATCGATCGGCCGGTATCGGGGAAGGTCCACTGGTCAACCTGGGGCTTGATGTTCACCTTGGTAGCGCCCGACCGCTCCAGCGCGGCCATGCCGATCTCGTTGTCGAAGTGGCCGATGTTGCCCAGGATGGCCTGGTTCTTCATCGCCTTCATGTGCGCCAGCGTGATGATGTCCTTGTTGCCGGTGGCGGTGACGACGATGTCGGCCTCACCGATGGCCTGGTCGACGGTCTTGACGTCGAAACCGTCCATCAGCGCCTGCAGGGCGTTGATCGGGTCGATCTCGGTGACGGTGACCCGGGCCCCTTGACCGCGCACCGACTCCGCGCAGCCCTTGCCGACGTCGCCGTAACCACAGATCAGCACCTTCTTGCCGCCGATCAGCGCGTCAGTGCCGCGGTTGATGCCGTCGATCAGCGAGTGCCGGCAGCCGTATTTGTTGTCGAACTTGGATTTGGTCACCGAGTCGTTGACGTTGATCGCCGGGAACGTCAGCCCACCGGCCGCCGCTAGCTGGTAGAGCCGTAGTACGCCGGTGGTGGTCTCCTCGGTGACCCCACGAACCGACTCGGCGATCGTCGTCCACTTGGTTGTGTCGGTGTCATACCGCTCGGCCAGCCGGGCCAAGAACACCTTCCACTCATCCGAGTCGTCCTCCTCGGCGGGCGGCACCAGCCCGGCCTTTTCGTACCGCGCACCGTGCAGCACCATCATGGTGGCGTCGCCGCCGTCGTCGAGGATCATGTTCGCCGGCTCACCCGGCCAGGTCAGCGCCTGCTCGGCAGCCCACCAGTATTCCTGCAGCGTCTCCCCCTTCCAGGCGAAAACCGGTGCTCCCTGCGGCTTTTCGGCGGTGCCGTGCGGTCCGACGACCACGGCCGCAGCAGCATGGTCCTGGGTGGAGAAGATGTTGCACGACGCCCATCTGACTTCCGCTCCAAGTGCGATCAGGGTTTCGATCAACACCGCGGTCTGCACCGTCATGTGCAGCGATCCGGAGATGCGGGCTCCCTCGAGCGGCCTGACCTCGGCGTATTCGCGGCGCAGTGACATCAGCCCCGGCATCTCGTGCTCGGCCAGCCGGATCTCCTTGCGGCCGAACTCGGCCAGCGCCAAGTCGGCGACCTTGTAGTCGATGCCGTTGGCGGTGTCGGCGGTCACAGCGGTCACTGTCATAGGGGCCCCTCGTCGGTTCAATCGGTTAGCTCGGGTACAAGCTACCGGCGGCGGCGGACAACGGGGAAGCCGGGTCAATCTGCTTCGACCACGCCGTACCGTTCAGCAGCGGGGGTGAACAGCCGCGCCAGGTCCGCGGCGACGTCTCCCCCGCGAGCGGGTGGTGCCCCCAGGTCGGCTTCCGGCGGCATCGACACGTAGCTCATGGCCAGGCGGACGATCGCAGAAACTGCACGCTCGCACAGCGGGTCGCGACGGGGCTACCTCCGTAACTGCACGAGCTGATCGAGGTTAGCTGCCCGCGGGTGCGGTTGAGGATCCATTGACGGTCACATCGAAGTTATTGAGCGCTAGGCCGTCGCCGCCACTCCAGGGTTCAAAACCAGCCTGGACAC
>NZ_JBYCKY010000479.1:0-4408 GCF_057473605.1 Mycobacterium sp. TH-M82
GCGGGCAGTCGGTGAACACCACCGACTCCGCGGTTCGGCTCACCCACCTGCCCACCGGTATCGTCGTCACCTGTCAGAACGAGAAGTCGCAGCTGCAGAACAAAGTGGCGGCCATGCGGGTGCTGCAGGCAAAGCTGTTGGAACGCAAGCGGTTAGAGGAACGCGCAGAGCTCGATGCGTTGAAAGGCGACGGCGGTGCGTCGTGGGGCAACCAGATGCGCTCCTACGTGCTGCACCCGTATCAGATGGTCAAGGACCTGCGCACCGAGTACGAGGTCGGCAACCCGGCCGCAGTGCTCGACGGTGACATCGACGGTTTCCTGGAAGCGGGGATCCGGTGGCGGAACAGGCCAGATGACGATTAGCGAGGTAACACCCTGACCGGTTGTGGCCGGGCGCCCCGTTACACTGCGAGCCGTGATGATCACGTTCGATCATGTCAGCAAGCAGTACAAATCGTCGGCGCGTCCGGCACTGGACAACATCAACGTCAAGATCGACAAGGGCGAGTTCGTGTTCCTGATCGGTCCATCCGGTTCGGGCAAGTCCACCTTCATCCGGCTGCTGCTGGCCGAGGAGTCACCGACCACAGGTGACATCGGGTTGTCGAAGTTCCACGTCAACAAGATGTCCGGGCGCCACGTCCCGAAGCTGCGTCAGGTGATCTGGTGTGTGTTCCAGGATTTCCGTTTGTTGCAACAGAAAACGGTATTCGCCAACATCGCGTTCGCGCTGGAGGTCATCGGCAAGCGGTCCGAGATGATCAACCGGGTGGTTCCCGAGGTGCTGGAGATGGTCGGCCTCTCCGGCAAGGCCAACCGGATGCCCGCCGAGTTGTCCGGCGGCGAGCAGCAGCGGGTGGCCATCGCCCGCGCTTTCGTCAACCGGCCGCTGGTCTTGCTGGCCGACGAGCCCACCGGCAACCTCGACCCTGATACCAGCGAGGACATCATGGATCTGCTGGAGCGGATCAACCGCACCGGAACGACGGTGCTGATGGCCACTCACGACCATCACATCGTCGATGCGATGCGACAACGGGTGCTGCAGCTGTCGCTGGGCCGATTGGTGCGCGACGAGCAGCGCGGCGTCTACGGGATGGACCGTTAAGTGCGCTTCGGCTTTCTGCTCAACGAGGTTCTCACCGGCCTTCGTCGCAACGTCACCATGACGGTCGCGATGGTCCTCACGACGGCGATCTCCATCGGTGTGTTCGGTGGCGGGCTGCTGGTGGTCCGGCTGGCCGACCACTCCCGCGGCATCTACCTCGACCGCGTCGAGACGCAGGTGTTTTTAGACGACGAGCTGTCGGCCAACGACCCGGCCTGCGAGGCCGCGCCGTGCCGGGCACTGCGGGAGCAAATCGAGGCACGCAACGATGTCAAGTCGGTGCGCTTCCTCGACCGCGACGACGCCTACGCGGACGCGATCCGCAAGTTTCCGCAGTTCAAGGATGTGGCGGCCAAGGACTCGTTTCCGGCCTCATTCGTTGTCAAGCTGGAAAACCCCGAGCAGCACAAGGACTTCGACGATGCCGTGAAAGGCCAGCCCGGTGTGCGCAGTGTGCTCAACCAGAAGGAGCTGATCGACCGGCTTTTCGCGGTGCTGGACGGATTGAGCAACGCCGCGTTCGCCGTCGCGCTGGTCCAGGCGGTGGGCGCAATCCTGTTGATCGCCAACATGGTTCAGATCGCGGCATACACCCGGCGCACAGAAGTCAGCATTATGCGTCTGGTAGGAGCCAGCCGCTGGTATACCCAACTGCCCTTCCTGCTGGAAGCGACGCTGGCCGCGACCGCGGGTGTCGTCATCGCCGTCGCCGGGTTGATCCTGGTGCGGGCGATGTTCCTGGACAAGGCGCTCGACCAGTTCTACCGGGCTAATCTGATCGCCAGGGTCGACTACGCCGACGTCCTCTACATCACCCCGGTCCTGTGGATGGTGGGCGTGGCGATGGCCGGGGTGACCGCGTACGCCACCCTGCGGCTCTACGTCCGGCGGTAGCGGTGGCCAAGAAGGCCAAAGCGACCGCCGGCGGGAGCACTGGTAAGCAGGGTAAGCAGATTGTGGCCAGCAACCGCAAAGCCCGGCACAACTATTCGATCCTGGAGGTGTTCGAGGTGGGGGTGGCCCTGGTCGGTACCGAGGTCAAGAGCCTGCGGGCCGGCCAGGCGTCGCTGGCCGACGCGTTCGCCACCATCGACGACGGTGAGGTGTGGCTGCGCAACATGCACATCGCGGAGTATCACCACGGCACCTGGACCAACCATGCGCCGCGGCGCAACCGCAAGCTGCTGCTGCACCGTCGCCAGATCGACACCCTGGTCGGCAAGGTGCGCGACGGCAACCTCACCTTGGTGCCGCTCTCGGTGTATTTCACGGCGGGCAAGGTCAAAGTCGAGCTGGCGCTGGCCCGCGGTAAGCAGGCCCGCGACAAGCGTCAGGACTTGGCCCGCCGGGACGCCCAGCGGGAGATGACCCGAGCGCTGGGCCGGCGCGCCAAGGGCATGACCTGATCGGCATCGTCTTCGCGCTGGTGTCCGCGGTCGGCTTCGGGATGAGCGACTTCGCGGGCGGCATCGCCGCACGCCGGGTGCCCGCGCTGCGGGTGGTGCTGCTGTCCTACCCCGTGACGCTGGTGGCGCTGGGTGGGCTGGCCGCCGCGGTGGGCGGACCGATCCGTCCGGGCGCCATCGGTTGGGGTGCGGCGTGCGGGGTCGCGCTGGGGCTGGGCGGGTGGTGGTTCTACGCGGCCCTGGGCTCCGGACCCATCTCGGTGGTCTCGCCGCTGACCGCGGTGTTGACGGCCGGCGTTCCGGTGCTGGTCGGTCTGATCCAGGGGGAGCGGCCCAGCCCGGTGGCCGCGGCCGGCATCGTGGTAGCGCTGGCCGCGGTTGTCCTGGTGAGCCGGGAAGCCACCGACGAGGACGTCAAGCCACACCGGTTCACGCGCAAGGTGGCCTGGATGACGATCGGCGCCGGAGTGGCGTTCGGGCTGAACTTCGTCTTCATCGCGCTTGTGCCGGCGGAGTCCGGGCTGTGGCCGCTGTTGTTCGCGCGGCTGGCGGCCGTGATGCTGGTGATCACCGTTGCGGTGGCGGCTCGCGAGCTCCGGCTTCCGTCGGGGAACGCGGTGAAGCTGGCGTTGGCCGCGGCACTATTGGACGTCGGCGCCAACGTGGCCATGCTGCTGGCGCTGCGGGTTTCCCCGCTGGGGTTGGCCAGCGTGCTGATCTCACTGTTCCCGGCGGTGACAGTGGTGCTGGCTATCCTGGTGCTGCGTGAGCGAGCGCATCGCTGGCAAATTGTGGGCATGGTGGGGGCGCTGTTCGCGGTCGCGATGATCGCCACCGGGTGACTTTCGCGGCGGCGATGACCTGACCGTGACAAAGAATGAGGTTTGAGACGCCGAGGACCTGGAGAGGCATGCCACCCAGACACGTGAACAGTCGTCAAGCGCGGGCGTGGGCGAACGCCGACGGTCGGAAGCGTCACCGCATGTCCGAGGCTGAGCTGCGCGAACGCATTCTCAACACGGCACTGGAGATGCTCACGGAAAGTGGCGGCGTGACCGTGAGTCTGGCGCACCTGAACATGGAGGAACTCATTCGGCTCGCCGAGGTACCACGCAGCTCGGTTTATCGCACGTGGGCCAACAAGGAGGCGTTCTACGTCGACTTGATGGAGCGGATGCTCGTCCCCTCCGACCGGGCTACCTACTTCGGTGAGACCCTGTGCGTTGCTCGGCAAGTGCTTGACGACAACGCAGACCACCTCGACACGCCTGACGGACGGCGAGGCGTCCTTCTCGAGATGATCCGACAGACGGCTACCCGAAACTTCGAAGATACCTCCCGGTCGCTGAGGTGGCGCTTGTCCACAGCCCTCGCCGCCGCCCTGCCGACGCTCGGGAACCGAGACCAACAGCGAATCCTGGCGGCGCTCATCGATTCAGAGGCGCACTTCGTCGACCGGATGTCCGAGCTATACCGCGCCGCGCTGCCGGTACTCGGGATGCGCATGAAAGACGGGTTTGACATCAAGGTTTTGACCGCGACGACGTCGTCGGTCATCGACGGTCTGCTTGCGCGGAGCCTGACCAACCCAGCGGTCGTCGACCCGGTGATCATCATGCCGGCACTTGGCGGTAAACCGGCCGAGTGGCGGCTGGCGGCCATCGCTGCAATGGCGATCCTCGATGCCATGGTCGAGCCCGACCCGGCGTTTAAAGCCAACAGCTAAGAGTTGACCCGCGGAATACCGTGACCGGTTGTGGGTTATAATGGAGTGTTCTGCCGATGGTCGGCAGGACTCCCAGAAAAACACGAAAGGGGCTGAACGGTTTCGACTTCGCGCGTCGAATCAAGGGAAGCGTGCCGGTGCAGGCAGGAGACCACCGTAAGCGTCG